>NZ_JBMNDO010000018.1:0-88144 GCF_052542855.1 Streptomyces sp. SAS_281 | reverse complement strand
GCCGCCGCGCACACGTTGCGCGGCGGCCCGCTTTTCTGTGCACACCCAAGCCGCCCAAACCGGTTCGGATTGCGGGAGCGTGCGCGGAGTGACTTTTGCTTGCCCATAGATGTTCGTTACCTCTGCGAAATGAACAACTCTTGCCATACGGGTGCGCGGTCGTGAACTATGTGCCTGTCGCCGCGAAGGAGCAGCGGCCGCGCTTCCCCGAAGTGCGCGCCGCCTCCACGTATGCGGGACGCTCTCTCGCTCCATCAGCCCTGGAGGTGCCTGTGACGATGGCAAACACGCCGGTCACAGCTGCGCGGCCGCCCGTGCCGCAGCCCCGCGACCCGGAAGACGCGGAACGCCCCGCGGGGAGGAAGGGCAGGAATAACCGAATACGGCAGCCGCTCCGGCAGCGCATCAAGCGGGACAAGGCGCTTCTGCTCTTCTGCCTGCCCGGCGTGCTGTACTTCGTCCTCTTCTTCTACCTGCCGCTCGCGGGCAACGTCATCGCCTTCCAGGACTACCAGCCGTTCCTGGGCTTCAAGCAGAGCCCGTTCGTCGGGATGGCGAACTTCACCGCGCTGCTGGCCGAGCCCGAGTTCTGGAGCGCGGTCTCCAACACCCTCCAGATCACGGCGATCCAGCTCCTCCTGTACTTCCCCGCACCGATCGCCCTGGCCCTGCTGCTCAACTCGCTCATCAGCGAGAAGATCAAGCGGTTCATCCAGACCGTCGTCTACCTCCCGCACTTCCTGTCCTGGGTCGTCGTCGTGGCGATGTTCAAGCAGGTGCTCGGCGGCGCCGGATCTCACCACGCTGCTCATGGAGCACGGGGTGAGCATCGGCAACGTGATGACCGACCCGGGGACCTTCAAGTTCCTCATCACCGCGCAGGCCATCTGGAAGGACTGCGGCTGGGGCACGATCATCTTCCTGGCGTCCATCGCCTCGATCGACATGGGCCAGTACGAGTCCGCCGCCATGGACGGCGCCGGCTGGCTCCGCCGGATCTGGCACATCACCCTGCCCGGCATCCGGCCGGTCATCCTGATGCTGCTCATCCTGCGGCTCGGCGACATCCTCTCGGTCGGCTTCGAGCAGATCCTGCTCCAGCGCGACGCCGTCGGCCCGGACGCCGCCGAAGTCATGGACACCTACGTCTACTTCCACGGCGTCGTGGACGGCGACTGGGGCATGAGCACCGCCGCCGGACTGATGAAGGGCGTCATCGGATTCGCCCTCATCCTCGCCGCCAACAAGCTGGCCCACCGCTTCGGCGAGCAGGGAGTGTACCGATGAGTCAGTCCGTCGCGACCCGGCTGCGCGCCGCCCGGTCCGGGGCCGCCCGCCCCCGCAAGTCCAACGGCCGCCCGCCGTGGATGGAGCGCCCGCACTGGTACGGGCAGGGCGCCAAGGGCCTCGCGCTCGTCGTGCTGACCGTGATCGTGCTCTACCCGTTCGTCCTGGCCATCGGCACCAGCCTCGCGGGCCGCGAGGAGCTGAACGCCAACGGCGGCTACGTGCTGATCCCGCACCACCCGACGCTGGAGGCGTACCGCGTCATCCTGTCCGGTGGCGTGGTGACCCGGGCCGCGGTGGTGTCCATCTTCATCACGCTGATCGGCACCGCGCTCAGCCTGGCCTGCACGGTGATGATCGCGTACGGCACCTCGCGGCCCGGCACGGTCCTCGCCAAGCCGATCCTGCTCCTGGTGCTCGGCACGTTCCTGTTCGCGCCCGGCATCATCCCGACGTACCTCGCCGTCCAGCAGTTCCACATGCTGGACACGTACGCCTCGCTGATCCTTCCGGTCCTGCTGAACGCCTTCAACATCGTCGTCGTCCGCTCCTTCTTCCAGAGCATCCCGGAAGAGCTGTACGACGCGGCGCGCATCGACGGCGCCGGAGAGGTCACGGTCCTCTTCCGGATCGTCCTCCCGCTGTCGAAGGCGGTCCTCGCCGTGGTCGGCCTGTTCTACGCAGTCGGGTACTGGAACAGCTTCTTCAGCGCGGTGCTGTACCTCAACGACTCCAGCAAGTTCCCCATCCAGGTGATCCTGCGGAGCTACGTCCTCAACGGACAGAGCATCAACGCCTCCGCGATGGGCGTCCACTCCATCCCGCCCGCGACCTCCCTGCAGATGGCCGTGCTGATCATCGCCATCGTGCCCATCTTCTGCGTCTACCCCTTCCTGCAGAAGTTCTTCGTCAAGGGCGTCCTCACCGGGGCGATCAAGGGCTGACCGGCCCGCCCCGCACCACCGCCCCGCACGCCACCCACTTCAAGGAGCCCGATGTCCACCCACCTGTCCCGACGCGGTTTCATGGGCGCCGCGGGAATCGCCGGCCTCACCGTCGCGGGTCTGTCCACCCTGAGCGCCTGCGGCAGCGGGGCCACGGTCAGCAAGGGCGGCGCCAAGGCGTCGGCCAAGGTCAAGCTCCCGACGTACGTGGCGGCCCAGACCGCCCCCGCCGACCTCGCGGGCAACGCGGCGGGCCTCGACGCGACCTACCTGCGCTACCCCAAGAAGCTCACCAGGTCCGTCGCGAAGACCCCCGGTGACGGCAGCCGCATCACCGCCCTCACCGAGACGTTCACCACCCCTGCCCCGCCGCAGGGGAAGAACGGCTACTGGCAGGAGCTGAACAAGCGGCTCGGTGCCCGGTTCGACATGACGATCGTCGTGGACCAGGGCGTCGACGCCTACCTCACCAAGTTCAACGCGATGATGGCCGGCGGCGACATACCCGACCTCGTCTGGTTCCCGCCCAACCAGGGCATCCAGCGCGTGCCCGAGCTCCTGGACGCCAAGTTCCACGACCTCACGCCCCACCTGTCGGGCGACGCGGTCAAGGAGTACCCGAACCTGGCGAACCTGCCGACCACCGCCTGGAAGACCGCCGTCGTCAACGGCAAGATCCGCGGCGTCACCGTCGCCTACGGCTCCATGGGCCAGGTCTACGTCGTCAACCAGGACTTCTGGAAGCCGGTCGGCGGCGCCGAGTTCACCAGCGCCGAGGACTTCCTCGCCAAGGGCAGGGAACTGCTGGACGTCAAGCGCAACAAGTACGTCCTGGAACCGGCGTACGTGAACCACATCGCCCAGTTCGCCCAGTGGTTCGGCGCCCCCAGCGCCTGGCGCCTGGAAGGCGGCAAGCTGACGCACCAGTACGAGACGGAGGAGTACCAGGAGGCCCTGGCCTTCGCCGTCAAGTGCGCCAGGGCCAAGCTCTTCTGGCCGGACCCCAACCTCAGCACCACCATGGAGAAGATGGCCCAGGGCTCCCTCGGCGCCTACGTCCAGTCCTTCCCCAGCTTCCTGGTCGACGCCAAGACGTACGACTTCCCGTTCGGCGTCATCGTGCCGTTCGCCGCCAAGGAAGGCGCCACGCCGCACTACAACATGGGCTACGGCTCCGTCGGCTACACCGCGATCAACAAGAAGGCCGACGACAAGCGCGTCAAGATGCTGCTGCGCGTCCTGGACTACCTGGCCGCCCCCTTCGGTACGGAGGAGCGCCTCTTCCTCGACAACGGCATCGAGGGCAAGCACTGGACGCGCACCTCGCAGGGCGACGTCAAGCTCACCGCCAAGGGCAACTCCGAAGCCGTCACCACCGCGATGCCGCTGGCCTTCCTCGCCGCCGGACCCGAGTACATCTACCTGCCGGGCCGGGGCGACATGGCGAGCAGGATCCACGGCTGGCAGGCGGACCTGCTCAAGATCGCCCAGACCAATCCGACGAGCGGTCACTTCTCGGACACCTCCACCAGCAAGAGCCCGTCGCTCACCACCGCCATGAGCGACATCCAGCTGGACATCGTCGCCGGCCGCAAGCCGGTCTCCGCCTTCAAGGACGAGCTGCGCAAGTGGCGCTCCGGCGGTGGCGACAAGATGCGCGCCGAGTTCGAGGCGTCGCTCGCCGGCAAGTAACCTCCGCCCGCACGACCCGCACCAATGAAGGGACTCCCGTGTCAGACCTGCGACTCGGCGTCATCGGGCTCGGCCTGCGCCGGTCCATCGCGATGTCGGCCCACCACCCCGGCAAGGGATCGGCGATCATCGCCGTCTGCGACCTCGACCCGGAGGTGCGCAGCCGCGAGGCCGAGCGCTTCGGTGCCGGGATCGCGGTCGAGGACTACAAACTGCTCCTCGGGCGGGACGACCTGGACGCGATCATCGTCGCGACCCCGGACGACACCCACGAGGTCATCGCCGTCGACGCCCTGCGGGCCGGCAAGGCGGTCTTCGTGGAGAAGCCCCTCGGCATCTCCGTCGAGAGCTGCGACAACATCCTGCGCGCCGCCTACGAGACCGGCACCCGGCTCTACGTCGGCCACAACATGCGCCACATGGGCGTGGTCCGGCTGATGCGCGACATCATCGCGCGCGGCGACATCGGCGAGCCCAAGGCCGTGTGGGTGCGCCACTTCGTGGGCTACGGCGGCGACTACTACTTCAAGGACTGGCACGCCGACCGCACCCGCACCACCGGTCTGCTGCTCCAGAAGGCCGCACACGACATCGACGTGCTGCACTGGCTGGCCGGGGGCTACACGCGGCGCGTCAACGCCCTGGGCGACCTGCTCGTCTACGGGGACCTGCCGCGCCGCGAGCCGGACACCCCGCGCCCCGAGAACTGGCTGCGCGAGTTCGACTGGCCGCCGACGGCCCGCAAGGACCTGCACCACATCGTGGACGTCGAGGACGTCTCGGTGATGAACATGCAGCTGGACAACGGTGTCGTGGCCGCCTACCAGCAATGCCACTTCACCCCCGACTACTGGCGCAACTACACGGTCATCGGCACCGAGGGCCGGCTGGAGAACTTCGGCGACGGCCCCGGCGACGAGGTCAAGGTCTGGAACACCGGCCCCAGCGGCTACCGCGCCGACGCCGACATCACCTACCGGGTGCCCGAGGCCAAGGGCTCCCACGGCGGCGGCGACGGCCGGATCATGCAGGAGTTCGTCCGGTTCGTCCGCGAAGGGGGAGTCACCGACACCTCCCCGGTCGCCGCCCGGATGAGCGTCGCCGCCGGTGTCCTCGCGACCCGCTCCCTGCGCGAGGGCGGCGCCCCCCACGAGGTGCCGCCGCTCGACCCGGAGCTGATCGCGTACTTCGAACGCGGCCAGGTCCGTTCCTGACGGTCCGGCCACCTGGACCACGGGTCCCCGGCGCACCGCTCCACGCGGTCGCGCCGGGGACCTTCTGGCGTCTCTTTTCGGCCATGCTCAGTGGGTAATCGGCCCCTTCCGGTTTGACGGCGCCGTATCCCGTAATGGTGACGAAGCTGCTCCGAAGTGGTTCCGTACGGTCACCGCCCGGGCGCCCGTACGGCGGGTCAAGGGCTGTTTCAAGCCAATCGTGCGCCCATGTGGCCGGTCTCGAACGCGCGACCGGAAACCGGTCGGCATAATCGCGTCCATGTCGATCACGGGTGGGGATGTCGTTGACCTTGGCAGGGGCCTGTACGCCTGGCTCCCGCCGAAGCGTGGCTGGGGGCTGGCCAACTGCGGCCTGCTCGTCTCTCCCCGGGGCGCACTGTGGATCGACACGCCGTACGACCCGGTGCTCGCCGGCCAGTTCCTCGCCGAGTCCGGCAAGCGCCTGCCCGACGGCGCCACCATCGACCGGGTGATCGTCACGCACGCCAACGGCGACCACTTCTGGGGCGCGGGCGTGCTCCCGGACGCCGAGATCATCGTGACCCGCGAGGCCCGGGCGCACATCCACTACGAGCCCTCGCCGCAGCAGCAGCACGCGCTCGTCACCGGCGGCGACCCGGCGACCCCGCTCGGGGCTTACCTCGCCCGCCACTTCGGCCCGTTCGACTGGTCGCAGACCGAACCCGTCCGGCCGACCACCTACTTCACGGGCGAGCTCGAACTGAGCCTCGGGGACTACCCGGTGCAGATCACCTCGCTCGCGCCCGCGCACACCACCGGCGACCTGATGGTCCACCTGCCCGCCCAGTCCACCGTGTTCAGCGGTGACATCATCTTCTCGTCGTCCCCCGAGCAGCCCGGCGACCACCCGATCCACTGGGAAGGCCCGCTGAGCAACATCATCGGCGCCTGCGAACAGGTGCTGGCCACCGGCGCCGAAACGATCGTCCCCGGCCACGGCCCCGTCCTCGACCGGGCCGGCGTCCGCGAGCACATCGCGTACCTCGAATACATCCGGGAGCGCGCCCACACCCTGCACGCCGCGGGCGTCCCCTCCATCGACGCCGCCCGCCAGGTCATCGCCGAGGGCCGCTACCCCGGGCTCGGCCTCCCCGAGCGGCTCGTGGTGACCATCGGCAGCGAATACCGGCAGCTCGACGGCTCGGAGCGGCCCAGCGTGGTCCAGGTCATGACCGACGTCGCCACCGTCGCACACGAAGTGGAGCAGGTCAGTGAGCCGGCAGGCAGCGCGGGCTGACCACGCGGTCCCGCCCCGGGCGCGACGGCGGACCGACCCGACGAGAGAAACGCGGTAACGGCATGGCATGGATCGTCGCAGTGATCGCCGTCGTCGCCGCGGTGGTGGGCTTCTCCCGCGCCTACCGGGCCGGCCTCTCCGAGCAGCAGGCCGTCACCCGCGCCGAACTCGCCGAACGCCAGGCCAAGGCCGCCGAGGCCCGCACCGCGGCCCTCCTGGACGAGATCCGGCAGCTCGCGCGCCGGCGCATACCCGCCGCCGCCCTCGCCCTCTCCCACCCCAGCGCCACCGTCCCCGGACTGCGCGAGGCGGCCGAGGTCGACGGCGGTGCCGCCCTCCTGCTCACCGAGGCCGTCCAGGCCGCGCGGACCGCCGTCCTCGAAGAGCGCGGACGCGTCGACGCCGCGGCCCGCGCCGCGATGCGCGGCACCTCCGCCAAGATCCAGTCCCTCCTGAACCAGTCCCAGCAGCTGCTGCACGAGCTCCAGCACGAGTACGACGACCCGCGCATCCTCCAGCTCGACTTCCGCAACGAACTCGCGCTGCGCCGCACCCAGTCCACCGCCGTCCTGTGCGACGCCTGGCCCGGCCTCGCCCGCCAGAACTCCCCGCTGGTCGAGATCGTCCTCGGCGCCCAGTCCCGCGTCGCCGGCTACGAGCGGATCAAGGTCTCCAACCACCTGCGCGACGAACGCCTCGCCCTCGCCGCCCGCGCCGCCGAACCCCTCGCCATCGCCCTGGCCGAACTCCTCGCCAACGCCACCGCGTACTCCCACCCCGACACCGACGTCCAGGTCACCGTCCAGCAGAGCGGCGGCCGGGGCGCGTTCCTCGTCGTGGACGACGCCGGCATCGGCATGGACGAGGATGCCCTGGACCGCGCCCGCGCCCTGCTCGCCGGACCCGCCGAGGTCCTGCTCACGGAGCTCGGCGACCCGCCGCAGACCGGTTTCGCGGTCGTCGGCCGGCTCGTCGTGCAGTACGGCTTCGACTGCCACATCGAGGCGTCCCCGTTCGGCGGCATGCGGACGATCCTGCGCGTACCGGCCCACCTGCTCACCGTGCTGGACGAGGACCGGAACCTCTCCGCCCTCGCCCCCGCCCCCGTGGCGGCCGCCGCACCGGCCCAGCCCGCCCCGACCGGAACGGACGCCCCCGTGCCGGACGCCGCCGAGCCCTCCGGACTGCCCAGCCGGCGCCGGCGGACACCGCGCCGCACACCGGCCGCGGCCACCGCCGACCGGACCGCCGAGCCGTCCGCCGACCGGATGCCCCGTACACCGGAGGCGGCAGGGGCTTCCTGGGCGGCCCTCCAGCAGGGCACCCTCAACGGCAGGAGTGTCGCCGGGCGGCCGCCCGCACCGGACACCGACGCCCCCGACCACCAGGACGAACAAGGAGACGACGAGAAGTGAGCGCCCCCAGCCCCACCTCAGGCGACCTCGCATGGGTGCTGACCCCGCTGCTTGAGCTGCCCGGAGTCCAGCACGCCGTGGTCGCCACCGGCGACGGCCTGGTCGAAGGCGCGTCCCCCGGCCTCGACCGGGCCTCCGGCGAACGGGTCGCCGCGATGACGGCCACCCTGCACGCCGCCGCCCGCGCCTTCACGACCGCCTTCACCAACGCAGAGGCCCCGCAACTGGCCCAGACCGTCGTGGAATCGGACCTGGGCTTCGCCGTCGTCGTACCGGCCGGGCGCAACACCACCCTCGCCCTGTTCGCCGAACCCGGCGCCAAGCTCGGCGACATCGCCTACCAGATGCAGGTCCAGGTCACCGCGCTCACCCGGGCGATGCACGCACCCACCCGCCAACCGGACACCGCCGCCCGGCCATGACCCCCGGCCCAGCACGCCGTCTGATCCCCGCCTATCTGGTCACCGGCGGCCGGTCCCGCCCCGCCGGCCCCGCCCTCGACCGGCTCGCCGTACTCGTACGCACCGACGAGCCCGTGCCCGACGACGCCGGTACCCAGGCCCGCAGACTCTGCGACCTGCTGGAACCGGGTGCCCTCACCGTCGTCGAGTGCGCGGCCCACCTGGACCTGCCGGTCAGTGCCACCGTCTTCCTGGCCACGGACCTCGCGGCCACCGGACTACTGCTCACCCGACCGCCGATACCCAGTGCCGGGCAGATCGACAGGTCGCTTGTCGAGAGGCTGCTCGATGGACTCCGCTCCCTCCCCTGACCGGACCGGTGTCGGCTATCTGCCGGCCGCCGCCCGGACCCTGATGAAACTCGTCGTCACGGGTCCCTTCGGCGTGGGCAAGACCACCCTCATCCGAACCCTCTCGGAGATCGCCACCCTCCACACCGAGGAGGCGATGACCCAGTCCAGCACCCGCGTCGACTCCACCGCCGGACTCCCCGACAAGACCACCACCACGGTCGCCATCGACTTCGGACGCCTCACCGTCCCCGACGACCTCGTGCTCTACATGTTCGGCACACCCGGCCAGGAACGGTTCCTGCCGCTGTGGGAGGACATCGCCCGCGGGGCCCTCGGCGCACTCGTCCTCGTGGACACCCGGCGGCTCGCCGACTCCTTCGCCGTGATGGACATGGTCGAGGAGCAGGGACTGCCGTACGCCGTCGCGGTGAACCGTTTCCCCGACGCCCCCGCACACAGCGACGAGGTCCTGCGCAAGCACCTCGACCTGGACGACACCACCCCGCTCATCCAGTGCGACGCGCGCGAACGCCGCGGCAGCATCGACGCCCTGATCACACTCGCCGAACACGTGCTGACCCGCATGCCGCAGCCCGAGGACGCCTCATGACCACGTACGCACCGCCGCCGCGGCCCCTCGCGCTGTTCGGCCCGGCCTTCGCGGCCGACCCGCAGGGCCACTACCGCGCCCTGCGCGAGCACGGCCCGCTCGCACCGGTGCGCATCGCCCCCGACGTCGAGGCGCTGCTCGTCACGGACTACCAGGCCGCTATCGACCTGCTCCGCGACACCCACACCTTCAGCAAGGACCCCCGCGCCTGGCAGGCGACCGTCCCGCCTGACTCGCCCGTCCTGCCCGTGCTCGGCCACCGCCCCACCGCCCTGTTCAGCGACGGCGCGGTGCACGCCCGCTACCGCGAGGCCATCAACGACAGCCTCGCGCTCATCGAACCGCACATCCTGCGCGCCGAGGTCGCCCGCGTCGCCCGGCAGCTCATCGGCCGGTTCGCCGCCACGGGAAGCGGCGACCTCATCGCCCAGTACGCCCGACGGCTCCCCATGCACATCTTCGTCACCTGGTTCGGCGCCGATCCCAAGGACGGCGAACGGATCGTGGACGGGGTCGCCGGAATGATGAACTCGGCCGCCGACGCCGCCGCCGCGTACGCCGACCTGGTCGACGTCGTCACCCGCCTCGTCGCCGACCGGCGCGCCCGGCCGCGCCGCGACCTGACCTCGTACTTCCTCGCCCACCCGGCGGGGCTCGACAACGACGAGACGGTACGCCAGATCACCCTGGTGATGAGCGCAGGCAACGACCCGATGACCAACCTCATCGGCAACGCCACGCTCCACATGCTCACCGACGAACGCTACGCGGGCTCCCTGCACGGCGGCGCGATGACCGCCCACGAGGCGATCAACGAAGTGCTGTGGCGCGACCCGCCGATCGCCAACCTGGCCGCCCACTACCCGCGCCACGACACCGAGTTCCACGGCGTACGGCTGCGCGCCGGACAGCTCGTCCTGGTCTCCTACGCCGCCGCCAACTCCCAGTCCCCGCCGCCCGTCTCCGACGGCGGCCTCCGGTCCGGGGCCAGCGCCCATCTCGCCTGGTCGGCGGGCCCCCACCGCTGCCCCGCCAAGCAGCCGGCCCTGCTCATCGCGATGACCGCGATCGAACAGCTCACCAGCCTCCTGTGCGACGCGGAGCTGGCCGTGGCACCGGACGAACTGCTGTGGCGTCCCGGCCCGTTCCACCGCGCGCTGGCCCACCTCCCGATCCGCTTCACCCCGCTGGACACCACCGCCGCTCCGAGCGGCGCCCTCACGGTCGCGGACCCCTCGGACGTAATTCCGGCGGCGGCAATCGATGCCTGAGCCGTGTCGCTCGTAGGCCGAACGGGTGAGGGAGGGGACAATCGCCCGATGAACAGTGAGCGCAGCCGGCACAACGCCGACCGATGTGCGGACGGAGTGGTCCGGTGAGCAGGTACGACAGGTACGACGTCACGGACGAGCAGTGGGAAGGGCTGGCCCAGGTCGTACCGCTGCGCAGCCGCAACGAGTGGCCCTCCCGGGTGGACCACCGCACCGTCCAGGACGAGCCGGAGCCCGCCGAGCAGCGGCGCATGGTCGTCCTGCGGGTCCAGGTGTTCGCGGACGCCCGCGAGGTCGCGGAATACCTGGTCGCCCAGGTGCCGGTGCTGCTCGACCTGACCAGCGCGGAGGGCGATGTGGCCAAGCGCATCCTGGACTTCGCCAGCGGTGTCGTCTTCGGACTGGGCAGCGGCATGCACCGGGTGGACCGCAACGTCTTCCTGCTGTCTCCCGCCGGCATGGAGGTCGAGGGCGTCACGGCGGCCGGGGTGCCGGGGGCGTAGGGGACGAGCCCGTGACCGAACTCGACGTACGGACCCTCCAGCGGCGGCTGGCCGCATTCGCGGACGCGCGCGACTGGGGGCAGTACCACACCCCGAAGAACCTGGCCTCGGCGCTGAGCGTGGAAGCCGCCGAGCTGGTCGAGATCTTCCAGTGGCTGACGCCCGAGCAGTCGGCGCGGGTCATGGAGGATCCGGCGACCGCGCCCCGCGTGGCGGACGAGGTCGCGGACGTGCTCGCGTATCTCCTCCAGTTCTGCGAGGTGCTGGGTATCGACGCCCTGTCGGCACTCGCGGCCAAGATCGAACGGAACGAGTCGCGCTTTCCGGTCCCAGGATCAACGGGCGGCCAAGATCGTCACTCTTCGGAGTGATCGACTTGTGCACACTCGATTGAGTGTCCACAGATTTCCGAAATCCTCTGGCGTTTCGGTGCGGTGGCCCTCACTGTGGGTAATGAACGTGGTGAGCGGGTTTTCCGCAGCGGTGAGTGGGTCTTCGCGTCGAACGGGGGCAGTCGATGGAAGCGGAACGGCTGGTAGCGGTCATCAGGCAGGCGCTGGCGCAGAGCCGGGGCACTCCGGACATCATCGCCGAGGCGTGGCAGGCGCAGGCGATGGCTCAGGCGGTCGGCAGCCGGCTGGCGGCCGGCGGCCCCAAGGAGCTGCGGGCCGAGGCGGGCGCCCTCAGCGAGATCGGGGGCAGGACCAGCGGCGCGCTCGACCACCCGGCGGCCCGCGCCGGAGTGGCCCGCGCGGCGCGGCTGACGGAGGTCGCCGATCCCCGCGCGGCCCTGACGGGCTTGGCCGCGCTGCTCGGCGAGGTCGGTATAGCCCTGGTCGGAGTGGCGTGCGAGACCGATGAGCAGGGCCTGTACTGGCAGTGCATGGAGGCCATCGACGCCGCCGACGAGTCCACGGACCGGGTCCGCTCCATGCTCCGGCTCCTCGACGAGCGGGAGCGCGAGCGGCGGGAGGATCTGGAGCGCCGGCGGGAGCGGGACGGCCCGCACGGGGTGCTGCACGACCCGGTGGGCCCGGTGACCGGTATTCAGTGAGCAGGCCGCCCTCCGGCACGCCCTCCGAGGCCGCGACTCCACGCGGACATCGCCCCCGAAGAAGGGGTGGAGGCGCGCGCGGGTGCAGGATGGAGGCATGGATCTTCGCATTTTCACCGAGCCCCAGCAGGGGGCGAGCTACGACACCCTGCTCACCGTCGCCAAGGCCACCGAGGACCTCGGCTTCGACGCCTTCTACCGGTCCGACCACTATCTCCGCATGGGGCAGGGCGACGGCCTGCCCGGCCCCACGGACGCCTGGATCACGCTGGCGGGGCTGGCCCGCGAGACCAAGCGCATCCGCCTGGGCACGCTGATGACGGCAGGCACCTTCCGGCTCCCCGGTGTCCTCGCCATCCAGGTGGCGCAGGTCGACCAGATGTCGGGCGGCCGGGTCGAACTGGGCCTCGGCGCGGGCTGGTTCGAGGAGGAGCACACGGCGTACGGCATCCCCTTCCCGAAGGAGAAGTTCGGCCGCCTGGAGGAACAGCTCGCGATCGTCACCGGGCTGTGGGCGACCGAGGTCGGCAAGACGTTCAGCTATGACGGCACGTACTACCAGCTGAAGGACTCGCCTGCGCTGCCCAAGCCTGCGCAGGCCAAGGTGCCGGTGCTCATCGGTGGACACGGCGCGAAGCGCACCCCGCGCCTCGCCGCCCAGTACGCCGACGAGTTCAACATCCCCTTCGCCGGCCTGGATGACTCCGAGAAGCAGTTCGGCCGGGTCCGCGAGGCGGCCGAGGCGGCGGGCCGGAAGCCGGACGACCTGGTGTACTCCAACGCGCTGGTCGTCTGCGTCGGCCGGGACGACGCGGAAGTGGCCCGCCGGGCAGAGGCCATCGGCCGCGACGCGGCGGAGCTGAAGGCGAACGGGCTCGCGGGGTCGCCCGCCGAGGTGGTCGACAAGATCGGACGCTACGCGGCGATCGGGGCCTCGCGGATCTACCTCCAGGTGCTCGACCTGGACGACCTGGACCACCTGGAACTGATCTCCTCCCAGGTCCAGTCCCAGCTGGGCTGAGAGCAGGGCCGCGATGACACCCGGGCCCGGCCGCCCTCTGGCCGCCGCGCTGGCCGAGGGCACGCTCGTCCTCGACGGCGGGCTCTCCAACCAGTTGGAGGCGCAGGGCTGCGATCTGTCCCACGCGCTGTGGTCCGCCCGGCTGCTCGCCGACGGACCCGGGCAGATCGAGGCCGCCCACACGGCGTACGTGCGGGCGGGGGCCCAGGTGCTCATCACGGCCAGCTATCAGGCGAGCCACGCGGGGTTCGAGCGGCGCGGAATCGAGCGGGACGAGGCGGCCCGGCTCTTCGCCCGCAGCGTGGAGCTGGCCCGTCGGGCGGCCGGCAGGGTCGAGCGGGACGTCTGGGTGGCGGCCTCGGTCGGCCCGTACGGGGCGGTGACGGCGGACGGGGCGGAGTACCGGGGCCGCTACGGGCTCACCGTCCGGGAGCTGGAGCGCTTCCACCGCCCCAGGATCGAGGCGCTGGCCGCCGCCGGGCCGGACGCGCTGGCCCTGGAGACGGTGCCGGACGTGGACGAGGCGCGGGCGCTGCTGCGGGTGGCCGGGGAGTGCGGGCTGCCGGTGTGGCTGTCCTACACCGTGGACGGGGGCCGGACCCGGGCCGGGCAGCCGTTGGCCGAGGCGTTCGCCCTGGCCCGGGCACACGACGAGGTCATCGCGGTCGGGGTCAACTGCTGTGACCCCGCCGACGCGGAGGCCGCCGCGAGGGCGGCGGTCCGGGCGACCGGGAAGCCGGCCGTGGTCTACCCGAACAGCGGCGAGCGCTGGGACGCGGAGACGGGCGCGTGGACCGGTACCGCCACGTTCACCCCGGACCGGCTGACGTCCTGGGAGCGGGCGGGCGCCCGCCTGGTGGGGGGCTGCTGCCAGGTCGGACCGGCGGAGATCGCGGCGCTGGCGGCGGCGCGGCGCGGTGGGGCCGGGGACACCGCGAGGGGCGAGGGCCCGGGCTGACGCCATGGCCCTCGCGGGGGTGCCCGGTCGCGTCGGGGCCCGCCGCGGTTCGCGGGGACCGGGCTCATGGCAGGTGGATGCCGGACCAGGTGGTGACCTCGCACTGCCCGTCGGCGTTGTTCCCCGTGCTGACGACCGTGCCGTCGGCGCGCAGGCCGAGGGTGTGGGTCGAGCCCGCCGCCACGGCGACGATGTCGCGCCAGCCGCCGACCTCGCACTGCCCGTAGCTGTTGTCGCCCGCCGCGAGGGCTCGCCCGGACGCCGTGAGCCCGACGGTGTGGTAGCTGCCCGCGTCCGGCGCCACCACGTCCTCCCACGCATCGACCGCGCATGCCCCGGTCGCCGGTGGCCACGGCACGCCCGTCGGTTCCGGGGCCGACGTGGTGGAGGTACCCGGCCGAGACGGCGGTCAGGCCGTGCCACCCCTCCACGGCGCACTGCCCGCGCCGGTTGTTTCCCGTAGCCGGCGCGGAACCGTCCGCCCGGACCCCGACCGAGTGCCGGTCACCGCACGAGAGAGCGGCCATCTCGCGCCAGGTCCCTGCCGTCGCGGCGCAGTCCGGCCGAATGATGCCTCCCGGCGGCCGGCGCCGACGCGTGCACGAACATGTCGCCTCCTGGGGCTTGGTGCGAGCGCTGGGGCGCGGCACGGAAATTGCCTGGTGGGGGAGGGGAGGGCGGATCATACTCAAACGTGTGTTCCTGACGATCAGTACCACCGGCTCCCCGGAACGTCCCGCCACCGACCTCGGGTTTCTGCTGCACAAGCATCCCGACCGGGCGCAGGCGTTCTCCACCTCCCACGGCACCGCGCACGTCTTCTATCCCGAGGCGTCCGCGGAGCGGTGCACGGCGGCCCTGCTGCTGGAGGTCGATCCCATCGCCCTGGTGCGCAAGGGGAAGGGCAAGGGCCGGGGCGGGGCGCCCGACTCGGCGCTCGCGCAGTACGTCAACGACCGCCCCTACGCGGCATCCTCGCTGCTGTCCGTCGCGATGAGCACCGTCTTCAAGTCCGCGCTGAGCGGTGCCTGCAAGACGATGCCCGAGCGGGCGGCGGCCCCCATGGAGCTGCGGATCGAAGTGCCCGCCCTGCCGGCCCGTGGTGGTGCCGAGCTGGTGCGCAAGCTCTTCGGTCCGCTCGGATGGACGCGGGTGGAGGCGGAGGCCGTACCGCTGGACGAGACGTTCCCGGACTGGGGCGACTCGCGGTACGTACGGCTGGTGCTCGAAGGCGAGCTTCGGCTCGCCGACGCACTGCGCCAGCTGTACGTGCTGCTGCCGGTGCTGGACGACGCCAAGCACTACTGGGTGGCGCCGGACGAGGTCGACAAGCTGCTGCGGGCGGGCGAGGGGTGGCTGGCCGAGCACCCCGAGCACAAGCTCATCACCAGCCGGTATCTGGCGCGGCGCTGGGGACTGACCCGGCAGGCCATGGAGCGGCTGGAACTGGTGCGGCTCGCGGAGGCGGACGACCTCGACGTCGAGAGCGTCGACAACGCCGTGGACGAGGGATCCGACACCGAGGAGCGGCCGGTGCCGCTGGCCGTGCACCGCCGGGACGCGATCCTGGCCGCGCTCAACGTCGCCGGAGCGGGCCGGGTGCTCGACCTGGGCTGCGGACAGGGGCAGTTGGTGCAGGCTCTGCTGAAGGACCCGCGCTTCACGGAGATCGTCGGCCTCGACGTGTCCGTGCGCGCCCTGACGATCGCCTCGCGCAGGCTGAAGCTGGACCGCATGGGGGAGCGGCAGGCGGCCCGGGTGACGCTGCGCCAGGGCTCCCTCACCTACACGGACAAGCGGCTCAAGGGGTACGACGCCGCGGTGCTCAGCGAGGTCATCGAGCACCTGGACCCGGAGCGGCTGCCCGCCCTGGAATTCGCCGTGTTCGGCTCCGCGCGTCCCCGCACGGTTCTCGTGACCACGCCGAACGTCGAGTACAACGTCCGCTGGGAGACCCTTCCGGCCGGGCACACCCGCCACGGCGACCACCGCTTCGAGTGGACCCGGGCCGAATTCCGCGACTGGGCCCAGGCGGTGGCCGGACGGCACAGTTACGGCGTGGAGTTCGTGCCCATCGGCCCGGACGACCCCGAGGTCGGCCCGCCCACGCAGATGGCCGTGTTCCGCATCACCACCACCGACGAGACCGAGAAGGAGGCGAAAGCCGCATGACCAGCACCACTGACTCCGGGCGCGCCCCGCGCACCCTCCCCGTCACCGACCTCTCCCTCGTCGTGCTCGTCGGGCCCAGCGGCTCCGGCAAGTCGACCTTCGCACGGCGGCACTTCAAGCCGACCGAGGTCATCTCCTCGGACTTCTGCCGGGGTCTCGTCGCCGACGACGAGAACGACCAGAGTGCCAGCAAGGACGCCTTCGACGTCCTCCACTACATCGCGGGCAAGCGCCTCGCCGCCGGCCGGCTGACCGTCGTGGACGCCACGAACGTGCAGCCGGAGGCCCGGCGCCAGCTCGTACGCGTGGCGCGGGAGTACGACGTGCTGCCCATCGCCATCGTGCTCGACCTGCCCGAAGAGGTCTGCCTCGCCCGCAACGCGGCCCGCCCGGACCGCGCCGACATGCCCCGCCACGTCATCCAGCGCCACCGCCGCGAGCTGCGCCGCTCCCTGCGCGGCCTGGAGCGTGAGGGCTTCCGCAAGGTGCACATCCTGCGCTCCGAGGAGGAGGCCGAACAGGCCGAAGTGGTCCTGGAGCGCCGCTACAACGACCTGCGCCACCTCACCGGACCGTTCGACATCATCGGCGACATCCACGGCTGCCGCTCCGAGCTGGACATCCTCCTCGGCAAGCTGGGGTACGTCGACGGCGCCCACCCCGAGGGCCGCACCGCGGTCTTCGTCGGCGACCTCGTCGACCGAGGCCCGGACAGCCCCGGCGTCCTGCGCCGCGTGATGTCGATGGTGGCCGAGGGGAACGCGCTGTGCGTCCCCGGCAACCACGAGAACAAGCTCGGCCGCTACCTCAAGGGCCGCAAGGTCCAGCTGACCCACGGCCTCGCCGAGACCGTCGAGCAGCTGGAGCGGGAGGACGCGAAGGACCCGGAGTTCCGCAAGCGGGTCGGCGCGTTCATTGACGGGCTCGTCAGCCACTACGTGCTGGACGGCGGCCGGCTCGTCGTCTGCCACGCCGGGCTGCCCGAGAAGTACCACGGCCGCACCTCGGGGCGGGTCCGCTCGCACGCGCTGTACGGGGAGACCACCGGCGAGACCGACGAGTTCGGGCTGCCCGTGCGTTACCCGTGGGCGGAGGACTACCGGGGCAGTGCCGCCGTGGTCTACGGCCACACGCCCGTGCCCAACACCTCGTGGATCAACAACACCATCTGCCTGGACACCGGTGCCGTCTTCGGCGGGAAGATGACCGCGTTGCGCTGGCCGGAGCGCGAGCTCGTCGACGTACCGGCGGAGCAGGTCTGGTACGAGCCGGTGAAGCCGCTGGAGACGGAGGCACCCGGGGGCCGGGAGGGCCGGCCGCTGGATCTGGACGACGTGCAGGGCCGCCGGATCGTGGAGACCCGGCACATGGGCCGCCTCGCCGTCCGCGAGGAGAACGCGGCCGCAGCCCTGGAGGTCATGAGCCGGTTCGCCGTCGACCCCCGGCTGCTGCCCTACCTGCCGCCGACCATGGCGCCCACCGCCACCTCGCGCGAGGACGGCTACCTGGAGCACCCGGCCGAGGCGTTCGGCGAGTACCGGGCGGCCGGCGTGGCGAAGGTCGTGTGCGAGGAGAAGCACATGGGCTCCCGCGCCGTGGCCCTGGTCTGCAAGGACGCCGTCGCGGCCCGGGAGCGCTTCGGGACCGCGGACACCGGCGACGGCGGGCCCACCGGCGCGCTGTACACCCGCACCGGCCGCCCGTTCCTGGACGACCCCGCGCTCACCGAGACGGTGCTCGGGCGGCTGCGCACGGCCGTGACCGCGGCCGGGCTCTGGGACGAGTGGGGCACCGACTGGGTGCTGCTCGACGCCGAGCTGATGCCCTGGTCCCTGAAGGCGCGCGGCCTGCTCCGCTCGCAGTACGCGGCCGTGGGCGCCGCCTCCGGAGCGGTGTTCCCCGCCGCCACCGGAGCCCTGGCGGCGGCCGCCGCGCGCGGCGTCGACGTGGGGGAGCTCGCGGACCGGCAGCGGGAGAGAGCCGAGGACGCGGCGGCGTTCACGCAGGCGTACCGCCGCTACTGCTGGGGCACCGACGGGCTGGACGGCGTGCGCCTCGCACCGTTCCAGATCCTCGCCGTACAGGGCCGCTCCCTCGCCTCCGTACCGCACGACGAGCAGCTGGCCTGGCTGGACCGGCTGGTGGAGCACGACCCCACCGGGCTGCTCCAGGTCACCCGGCGGCTCGTCGTGGACACCGCCGACGAGGCGTCCGTCCGCGCGGGCACCGACTGGTGGCTGGAGATGACCGGCCGGGGCGGCGAGGGCATGGTCGTCAAGCCGCTCGGCGCGCTCGTCCGGGACGGCAAGGGGCGGCTGGTGCAGCCCGGGATCAAGGTGCGCGGGCGGGAGTACCTGCGGATCATCTACGGCCCCGAGTACACCCGCCCGGACAACCTGGACCGGCTGCGCGGCCGCTTCCTCGGCCACAAGCGCTCGCTGGCCCTGCGCGAGTACGCCCTCGGCCTGGAGGCCCTGGACCGGCTCGCGGACGGGGAGCCGCTGTGGCGGGTCCACGAAGCGGTGTTCGCGGTCCTGGCGCTGGAGTCGGAGCCGGTGGACCCGCGGCTCTGACGACGCGTCGGGCCGGGCCGGCGGAACAGGCTGGCGATTCGCCGGGTGAACGGCGCGCCGCGCGGTGAGGATGTGGGCATGGGATTCCATGTCGACTCCGAGGCCGGGCGGCTGCGCCGCGTCATCCTGCACCGCCCCGATCTGGAACTGAAACGGCTCACGCCGAGCAACAAGGACGCGCTCCTCTTCGACGACGTGCTCTGGGTGCGCCGGGCCCGGCAGGAGCACGACGGTTTCGCGGACGTGCTGCGCGACCGGGGCGTCGAGGTGCACCTCTTCGGCGACCTGCTGCGCGAGGCGCTGGAGATCCCGGTCGCCCGGCGCCTCGTGCTGGACCGGGTCTTCGCCGAGAAGGAGTACGGCCCGCTCGCCACCGAGCATCTGCGGGCCGCCTTCGAGGAGTTGACCGCGGCCGAGCTGTGCGGGGCGCTGGTCGGCGGGATGACCAAGCGGGAGTTCCTGGAACGGCACAAGGAGCCGGTCTCCGTGCGCTTCCACGTCATGGACCTGGACGACTTCCTGCTCGGGCCGCTCCCCAACCACCTCTTCACCCGGGACACCTCGGCGTGGATCTACGACGGCGTCTCGATCAACGCCATGCGCTGGCCCGCCCGGCAGCGCGAGACGGTCCACTTCGAGGCGATCTACCGTCACCACCCGCTGTTCACCGGGCCGGAGGCGGGCGCCTTCCACCACTGGTCCGAGGGGCAGGACGACTACCCCTCCACCATCGAGGGCGGCGACGTCCTCGTCATCGGCAACGGCGCCGTGCTGATCGGGATGAGCGAGCGCACCACCCCGCAGGCAGTGGAGATGCTGGCCCGGGGGCTCTTCGACGCCGGCTCGGCCCGGACCATCGTGGCGCTGGACATGCCCAAGAGCCGGGCCTTCATGCACCTGGACACCGTGATGACGATGGTCGACGGGGACACCTTCACCAAGTACGCGGGCCTCGGCATGCTCCGCTCGTACACGATCGAGCCCGGCGACGGGCCGCGCGACCTCAAGGTCACCGACCACCCGCCCGAGCAGATGCACACCGCCATCGCCCGGGCGCTCGGTCTCGGCTCGATCAGGGTGCTCACCGCGACGCAGGACGTGCACGCGGCCGAGCGGGAGCAGTGGGACGACGGCTGCAACGTGCTGGCAGTGGAACCCGGGGTCGTCGTCGCGTACGAGCGCAACGCCACCACCAACACCCATCTGCGCCGGCAGGGCATCGAAGTCATCGAGATCCGGGGCAGCGAGCTGGGCCGGGGCCGGGGCGGTCCGCGCTGCATGAGCTGCCCGGTCGTGCGGGACGCGGTCTGACGGGCGGAGGGGTCCGTACCGCAAGACGGGACTGTATAGCGATGCATTGCGTCGTATAGGGTTCCAGCGTTACGGTATGCGTCCCCCCGCCCGACCCAGGAGCAGTCACCATGGCCATAGACCTCGCAGGCCGCCACTTCCTCAAGGAGCTGGACTTCACGGCCGCGGAGTTCCGCGGTCTGATCGAGCTGGCCGCCGAGCTCAAGGCCGCCAAGAAGTCGGGCACGGAGACGCAGTCGCTGCGCGGCCGGAACGTCGCGCTGATCTTCGAGAAGACGTCGACCCGTACCCGGTGCGCGTTCGAGGTCGCCGCCGCCGACCAGGGCGCCTCTACCACGTACCTCGACCCCTCCGGCTCCCAGATGGGGCACAAGGAGTCGGTCAAGGACACCGCGCGCGTCCTCGGCCGGATGTTCGACGGGATCGAGTACCGGGGTGACAGCCAGGCGGCCGTCGAGGAGCTGGCCGCGTACGCCGGGGTGCCGGTCTTCAACGGGCTGACCGACGACTGGCACCCGACCCAGATGCTCGCCGACGTGCTGACGATGACCGAGCACAGCGAGAAGCCGCTGGAGGAGATCGCCTTCGCCTACCTCGGCGACGCCCGCTTCAACATGGGCAACTCCTACCTCGTCACCGGCGCACTGCTCG
Source organism: Streptomyces sp. SAS_281 (assembly GCF_052542855.1). NCBI lineage: Bacteria > Bacillati > Actinomycetota > Actinomycetes > Kitasatosporales > Streptomycetaceae > Streptomyces > Streptomyces sp. SAS_281. The sequence continues at coordinate 67,435 of NZ_JBMNDO010000018.1, read as the reverse complement.
GCATGGACGTGCGCATCGTCGCGCCCAAGGCGTACTGGCCGGCCGAGACGGTCGTCGCCGAGGCCCGCGCGCTCGCCGAGAAGTCCGGCGCCCGGGTCACACTCACCGAGGACGTGGCCGAGGGGGTGCGCGGCGCGGACTTCGTCGCCACCGACGTCTGGGTCTCCATGGGTGAGCCCAAGGAGGTCTGGGACGCCCGCATCGCCGCCCTCGTGCCGTACGCCGTCACGATGGACGTCCTGCGGGCGACCGGGAACGCCGGGGTGAAGTTCATGCACTGCCTGCCCGCGTACCACGACCTCGGCACCGGGGTGGCGCGCGAGATCCACGAGCGGCACGGGCTGAGCGAGCTGGAGGTCACCGACGAGGTCTTCGAGTCCGAGCACTCCGTCGTGTTCGACGAGGCGGAGAACCGCATGCACACGATCAAGGCCGTGCTCGTGGCGACGATGGCAGGCTGACAGTCCGGCGATCCGCATGTTCATGCACCCAATTGGGTGAATATGCGGACAGGTGTCTATGATGGTGGCGATTGGTGGGGTTCGAGCTCGCACGCTCGAACCCCCTTTTCGTGCGCGCGACGGCCCCCACCGCCCGAGCGCGCCTCCCCCCACGCGTACCACCGGAAATGAGACACCGCTGTGAGCCCTCTGCGCCTCCCCGGCCCCCCGCGCCGCGTCAAGGACCCGCACCGGCTGATCGCCGAATCGGGCGCCGACCTGGAGGGACACGGCCTCAAGCGCACCATGGGCCTGTTCCAGCTAGTGTGCTTCGGGGTCGGCGCGGTCGTCGGGACCGGCATCTTCGTGGGGCTGTCCGACAGCGTGGCGGAGGCCGGGCCCGCCGTCGTGGTCTCCTTCGTCCTCGCGGCCGTCACCTGCGTCTTCACGGCGTTCTCCTTCGCCGAGCTGGGCAGCGCCATTCCCGTCTCCGGCAGCTCGTACTCCTTCGCCTACGCCACGCTCGGCGAACGCCTCGCCTTTCTCGTCGGCTGGTGCCTGCTCCTGGAGTACGGCGTCTCGGTCTCCGCCGTCGCGGTCGGCTGGAGCCAGTACGTGAACGAACTCCTCGACAGCCTCTTCGGCCACCAGCTGCCCGCCGCGCTCTCCGCCGGACCGGCGGACGGCGGCGTGATCAACCTGCCCGCCGTGATCGTGGTCATGATGGCCGCGACACTGCTGGTGCGCGGCGTACGGGAGAGCGCGACCGCCACCGCCGCGATGGCCGTCCTCAAGCTGGTCGTCCTGGCCCTGTTCTGCGTCATCGCGTTCACCGCGTTCGAGCGCGGCAACCTCGCCCCGTTCGCCACCCATGGCGCGGGCGGCGTCACGGCGGGCGCGTCGCTGGCGTTCTTCTCGTACATCGGCTTCGACGCGATCACCACGGCGGGGGAGGAGGTCAAGAACCCCCGGCGCAACATCCCGCTCGCCATCATGATCTGCATCGGCCTGGTCACGCTCCTCTACTGCGCGGTCGCCCTCGCCGCGATCGGCGCGCTCGGCCCGGACGCCGTCTCCGACAAGCCCGCCGCGCTCTCGCTGATCGTCGACCAGGTCACCGGCTCCTCCGTGGGCGGCGGCATCATCGCCTTCGGCGCGGTCGTCGCCATCGCCTCGGTGGTCCTGGCGGTGATGTACGGGCAGACCCGCATCCTGATGTCGATGTCCCGCGACGGCCTGGTCCCGAGGGTGTTCGAGCGGGTCTCGCCCCGCACCGCGACCCCGGTCGCCAACACCTGGATCGTCGCCGTCGTCTTCGCGGTCCCGGCGGCCTTCTCCTCGCTCGGCATGGTCGTGAACCTGACCACCATTGGCACGCTCGCCACCATGGTCGCCGTCAACGCCGCCGTCCTCGTGCTCCGCCGCCGCAACCCAGAGGTGCGCGGCTCCTTCCGGGTCCCGCTCTACCCGCTGAGCCCGCTCATCGGGATCGGCTTCTGCGTCTACCTGATGTACGGCACCGGCTGGACGACCTGGGTGCAGTTCGCCGTGTTCCTCGCGGTCGGCGCCCTCGTGTACGCGGTCTACGGGCACCGCCGCTCACGGCTGGCTTCCCCGGCCGCGTAGCGCCTACCCGGGCGGCAGCCGGAACCAGACCGCCTTGCCGCGCTCGGTCGGGCGGTGCCCGCAGGACGAGCTGAGCGTGCGGATCAGCAGCAGCCCCCGGCCGTGCTCCTGCCACGGGTCCGGTACGTCGTCGGGCCCGGGGCGGGAGAGATCCCCGGGCGGGGCGGGATCGCCGTCGTGCACCTCCACCTGGCAGCCGGCCGGAAGCAGCTCGACCACCAGCTCTATCGGCTCGTCGCCCGGGGTGTGCTCCACCGCGTTGGCGACCAGCTCGGCGGTGAGCAGTTCGGCGGTGTCGCTGTCGGCGGGGGCGTCGATGTCCGTCAGCACCGAGCGGATCAGCGCGCGGGCGATCGGCACGGCGGCCGTGGAGTGCGGCAGGGAGATGCGCCAGGAGGGGGGTGGCGGTCCGTCGGGGGGCACGAGGGTTTCCGTTCGGGTGAGCGCGGGGGTCCTGGGCTCAGACGGTTCCGCGCTCAAGACTTCTTCGAGTCAACCTTACGAAGCGGCGCGACGTGGACAAGAGCCTCCCGTCCCGGACCTCGGGGACATTCGTCACTGGCCCCGGCACGCGCCGATGTATCGCGCACTCGTGACGGCAGTCACGTAACGGTGATAAATTCGGGGTCAGGCAGCAGCGACGGCTGAAGGGGACACCCCGCCATGAGCCCGTTCACCGGCTCCGTACCGCGTACGCAGCACTGGCGCCACCTGCGGGTCACCGCCGAGGACGGCGTCGCCACCGTCACCCTCGCCCGGCCCGAGAAGCTCAACGCCCTGACCTTCGGCGCCTACGCCGACCTCCGCGACCTGCTGGCGGAACTGTCCCGGGAGCGCTCCGTGCGGGCCCTGGTGCTGGCGGGCGAGGGGCGCGGCTTCTGCTCCGGCGGCGACGTGGACGAGATCATCGGCGCGACGCTCGCGATGGACACCGCCCAGCTCCTGGACTTCAACCGGATGACCGGCCAGGTCGTGCGCGCGGTCCGTGAGTGCCCCTTCCCCGTCGTCGCCTCGGTGCACGGGGTGGCCGCCGGGGCAGGGGCCGTCCTCGCCCTCGCCGCCGACTTCCGCGTCGCCGACCCCACCGCCCGGTTCGCCTTCCTCTTCACCCGGGTCGGGCTCTCCGGCGGCGACATGGGCGCGGCCTACCTGCTGCCCCGGGTCGTCGGCCTCGGTCACGCCACCCGGCTCCTGATGCTCGGCGAACCGGTCCGCGCCCCCGAGGCCGAGCGGATCGGCCTGATCAGCGAACTCACCGACGACGGCGACGCCGACAAGGCCGCCGCCGCGCTCGCCCGCCGTCTCGCGGACGGCCCCGCGCTCGCCCTCGCCCAGACCAAGGCGCTGCTCACCGCCGAGCTGGACATGCCGCTGGCCGCCGCCGTCGAGATGGACGCCGCGACCCAGGCGCTCCTGATGCACGGCGAGGACTACGCCGAATTCCACGCCGCGTTCAGCGAGAAGCGGCCGCCCGCCTGGCGGGGCAAATGACCGCCGCAGGTCCGCACCGGATCGCGGTCATCGGCGGCGGCCCCGGCGGGCTCTATGCGGCGGCGCTGCTCAAGCGCCTCGGGCCGGACCGCGAGGTCACCCTCTGGGAGCGCAACGCCCCCGACGACACCTTCGGCTTCGGAGTCGTCCTCTCCGACGAGACCCTCGGCGGCATCGAACACGCCGACCCGGTCGTGCACCGCGCCCTCCAGCGCGAGTTCGTCCGCTGGGACGACATCGACATCGTGCACCGGGGCCACACCCAGACCTCCGGCGGCCACGGCTTCGCCGCCCTCGGCCGCCGCCGGCTCCTGGAGATCCTGCACGAACGCTGCGCCGGGCTCGGCGTCGGCCTCCGCTTCCGTACGCAGGCCCCGCCCGCCGCCGAACTCGCCGTCACGCACGACCTGGTCATCGCCGCCGACGGCGTGCACAGCGCCACCCGCGACGCCCACGCGGACAGCTTCCGGCCCCGGGTCACCGGACACCGCTGCCGTTACATCTGGCTCGCCGCCGACTTCGCCCTGGACGCCTTCCGCTTCGAGATCGCGGAGACCGCGTACGGCGTGATGCAGCTCCACGCCTACCCCTTCTCGCCGGACGCCTCCACGGTCATCGTCGAGATGCGCGAGGAGGTCTGGCGCGCGGCCGGCTTCGACGTACCCGACCCGGCCGAGTCCGTCCGCCAGTGCGCCAAGATCTTCGCGCACGCCCTCGGCCACCGGCCGCTGCGCTCCAACAACTCCGCCTGGCTCACCTTCCGCACCGTCGTCAACGAGCACTGGTCGCACGGGAACACCGTCCTCATCGGGGACGCCGCGCACACCGCGCACTTCTCCATCGGTTCCGGCACCAAGCTCGCCGTGGAGGACGCCCTCGCGCTCGCCGCCTGCGTCGAGGAGCAGCCCTCGCTGCCCGCCGCGCTCGCCGCGTACGAGAGCGAGCGGCGGCCCGTCGTGGAGTCGACGCAGCGTGCGGCGGCGGCCAGCCTGCGCTGGTTCGAGGAGCTGGGCCGGCACGTGGACCAGCCGCCGCGCCAGTTCGCGTTCAACCTCCTCACCCGCAGCCGCCGTGTCACCCACGACAACCTCCGGCTGCGCGATCCGGCGTTCACGGCCGGGGTGGAGGAGGAGTTCGGCTGTCCGCCGGGCACCCCGCCGATGTTCACCCCGCTGCGGCTGCGCGGCCTGGAACTGCGCAACCGCGTCGTCGTCTCGCCGATGGACATGTACTCGGCCACCGACGGCGTCCCCGGGGACTTCCATCTCGTCCACCTCGGCGCGCGGGCCCTCGGCGGCGCCGGGCTGGTCATGACCGAGATGGTCTGCGTGAGCCCCGAGGGCCGCATCACCCCCGGCTGCACCGGCCTCTACACCGATGAACAGGCGGCGGCCTGGACCCGGGTCGCCGACTTCGTGCACACCGCGTCCCCGGGCACCGCCCTCGGCGTCCAGCTCGGCCACTCGGGCCGCAAGGGCTCCACCAAGCTCATGTGGGAGGGCATCGACCAGCCCCTGGACCGCGGCAACTGGCCGGTGACCGCCGCCTCGCCGCTGCCGTACGCGCCCGGGGTCAACCAGGTCCCGCACGCCCTGGACCGGGCCGGTCTGGACGAGGTCCGGGAGCAGTTCGCCGCCGCCGCCCGGCGCGCCGCCGCCTGCGGGTTCGACCTGCTCGAACTGCACTGCGCGCACGGCTATCTGCTCTCCGGCTTCCTCTCGCCGCTCACCAACCTCCGCACCGACGCCTACGGCGGACCGCTCACCCACCGCCTCCGCTTCCCCCTGGAGGTCTTCGACGCGGTCCGCGAGCAGTGGCCCGACGACCGGCCGATGACCGTCCGGATCTCCGCCACCGACTGGGCGGAGGGCGGCACCACCGCCGAGGACGCCGTGGAGATCGCCCGCGCGTTCGTCGCGCACGGCGCCGACGCCATCGACGTCTCCACCGGCCAGGTCGTCCCCGGCGAGCGGCCCGAGTACGGGCGGTCCTACCAGACCCCGTACGCCGACCGCATCCGCAACACCCTGTGCGTGCCGGTCATCGCGGTCGGGGCGATCTCCTCCTGGGACGACGTCAACTCCCTGCTCCTCGCCGGTCGCACCGACCTCTGCGCCCTGGCCCGCCCCCACCTCTACGACCCCCACTGGACGCTCCACGCGGCAGCCGAACAGGGCTACACCGGCCCGGGCGCCCCCTGGCCCCTCCCGTACCGCGCGGGCAGCCGCACCCCGCCGACCGGCCGCACCGACGCCCCGAAGCCGCGCCTCACTCTGGGGTGACCGGAAGGCACTCGTGGCACAGGCACGGGTCGGGATGCGGCGCCGCGTGGTGGGTGTTCCGGCCCAGGCGCGCGGTCCGCTCCAGCCGCTCCGCCCACTCCACCGCCTCCTCGCGCGTCCACACGATCCACTCCGCGCAGCGCCGGAGCACGGTGGGGGAGTACACCAACTGGGCCCGGAACGTGTGCAGGTGGCGGGTTCCGGTGTCGATGGTGATCCAGTGCCCGGTGTGCCGGCCGTGGCCGACCGCCGTCAGCTGCTCGTTGCCCATCCCCGGGTAGGTGTCCACCACGTAGACCTTCGCACCCGGCCGGAACGCCTTGGTGCCGGAGCGGAACTCCTGGCCCAGCTCCCCGTACCGCCGCCACCGCACCACGTTCGCCGCGACCAGCCAGCGCGGCTCGGGGGCCTCAGCCATCGCCCCGCTCCGGGCCGGCCACCAGCCGGTGCGCGCACTCCGCCCCCGCGTCCCGCAGCCGCTCGTGCAGGGCCCGGAACACCTCGGCCGACCTGGCACCCGGCCACCCCTCGGGCAGCAGCTCCCGGGGCAGCCCCGGGTCGGCATAGGGCACCCGGCGCCAGGAGTCCAGTGCGGTCAGGTAGTCCCGGTAGGCCGCCTCCGGGTCCGCCGCCGCGTCGCCGCGCGCCTCCCAGGCCCTGAGCACCGGTTCATGGCGGTCCAGGAAGCCGTGGTGGAGCCGGGCCACCGCGTCCAGGTCCCACCAGCGCGCCACGGCCTCCCGGGTCGCGCTGAAGCCCAGGTGGTCGCCCCGGAACAGATCGACGTACGGGGCGAGCTCCAGCCGTTCCAGGGTGTGCCGGGTCTCGTCGTACAGCCCCGCCGGGGCGATCCAGACGCCGGGGGCCGCGGTGCCGAAACCGAGCCGGGCCAGGCGCGAGCGCAGCAGGTGCCGCTTGTGGCGCTCCGCCTCGGGCACCGAGAACACCGCCAGCACCCAGCCGTCCCCCAGCGGCGGGTCCGGGTGGCGGTAGATGCGCCGGTCGCCGTCGTCCAGGAGCTGGCGGGCATCCGCCGACAGCGCGTATCCCGCCGCCCCGTCCGCCGTGCGCCCGGCGACGAGCAGCCCGCGCCGCTTCAGCCGGGAGACGGACGAGCGTACGGCGGGAGCGTCCACCCCGACGGCGCCGAGCAGCCGGACGAGGCCGGCCACCGGCATCGGCCCGTCGCCGGGGGTGCGGCCGTACGCCCCGTACAGGGTGACGATCAGTGAACGGGGGGTGTGCGGTTCGACCATGTGATCATTCTCGGCCAGGCGCGGGCCCGGCCGCACCGGGTTGGGGCCATTCCGTCGGGCGCTCGGGCGGCGGGCGGGCGGGCCGCCCGGGCTGCCGCGAGGACGCCAGGCAGCGGACGTCCTTTCCCAGCCCTGATCGCATTACCTGCGCAGGGGCCTCGGCCTCCTGCTCGGAGCGGTCCGACAAGCCCGGTCCGGCGACCTGTGTTCCCCGCTTCCTCCGGATGCCCGACAGCCCTTAGCCCTCGCGGAGCCTGAACCGTTGCAGCTTCCCCGTGGCGGTACGGGGAAGAGCCGGCAGGAACGTGATGCTGCGGGGGCACTTGTGCGGGGCCAGCTCCGCCCGCATGAACGTCCGCAGCTCGTCCGCGGTCGGCGCGGAGCCCTCGCGCGGCACCACGTACGCCGCCACGATCCGGCCGCGCAGCTCGTCCGCCTGCCCCACCACCGCCGCCTCCGCCACGTCGGGGTGGCGCAGCAGGGCCTCCTCGACCTCGGGGCCCGCGATGTTGTACCCGGAGGAGATGATCATGTCGTCGGCGCGGGCCACGTAACGGAAGTAGCCGTCCGCGTCGCGCACGTAGGTGTCGCCGGTGATGTTCCAGCCGTGCCGCACGTAGTCGCGCTGCCGTTCGTCCGCGAGGTAGCGGCAGCCGACCGGCCCGCGCACGGCGAGCAGCCCTGGCTCCCCGTCCGGCACGGGCGCGCCGTCGGCGTCCACCACGCGGGCCTGCCAGCCGGGGACCGGAACGCCCGTGGTGCCGGGGCGGATCGCGTCGTCGGCGGCCGAGACGAAGATGTGCAGCAGCTCGGTGGCGCCGATGCCGTTGATGATCCGCAGCCCGGTCCGCTCGTGCCAGGCGTGCCAGGTCGCCTCCGGCAGGTTCTCGCCCGCCGAGACACAGCGGCGCAGCGCCGACAGGTCGTGCCCGTCGAGCTGGTCCAGCATCACCCGGTACGCGGTCGGCGCGGTGAACAGCACCGAGACCCGGTGCTCCGCCAGGGCGGGCAGGAGCTGCTTCGGGCCCGCCTGTTCGAGCAGCAGCGCGGACGCTCCCACGCGCAGGGGGAACACCACCAGGCCCCCGAGGCCGAAGGTGAACCCGAGCGGCGGACTGCCCGCGAACACGTCGTCGGGGCCGGGCCGCAGGAGGTGCCGCGAGAAGGTGTCGGCGATGGTCAGCACATCGCGGTGCAGGTGCATGCAGCCCTTGGGCCGGCCGGTGGTGCCCGAGGTGAACGCGATCAGCGCCACGTCGTCCGACGCGGTGTCCACCGCCCGGTAGGGACCCGGCCGGGCGGCGGTCAGCCGCAACAGGTCGTCCGGCGCCCCACCCCCGTACGCCGTGATCCGCAGCCCGGGCACCTCCGCCCGCGCCAGGTCCTCGACCGACCGCGCGTCGCACAGGGCGTGGCTCACCCGGGCGATCGAGCAGATGGTGGCCAGCTCGGACGCCCGCTGCCGCGCCAGTACGGTGACGGCGACCGCGCCCGCCTTCAGGACCGCCAGCCAGCAGGCGGCGAGGTGGGGCGTGGTGGGGCCGCGCAGCAGGACACGGTTGCCGGGGACGACCCCCAGGTCCGAGGTGAGGACATGGGCGATCCGGTCGACGAGCCCGCGCAGCTCCCCGTAACTCAGCACCCCGCCGTCCGGCGTGCGGAAGGCGGGGCGGTCGGGGCCGAGGCGGTCGGCCGTGCGGTCCAAGAGCTCGGCGGCGCAGTTGAGCCGGTCCGGGTAGCGCAGCTCGGGCAGGTCGAAGAGCAGGTCCGGCCACTGCTCCACGGGTGGCAGGTGCTCCCTGGCGAAGCCGTCGACGTGCGCTGAGGTTCTCGGGTCCATGGTGTTCGGGTCCATGAAGCATCGCTCCCTTGTCGCCCTTGGAGCGTATCGTTTGGGTGACGGTAGTCAACGGTCCGCGATAAAGATGCTCAGGTGCCATCGATTTGAAAATCTTTGATCAGATTCGACCAGAGAGGCGCCGGTATGACGGCATTCTCGCTCGATCCGGCACAGACCGCCTGGTGCGAGGAGCTGCGCACCCTGGCCCGTGACCGGCTCGCCCCGCTCGCCGCCGAGGGCGGGCCGGGGCACGTAAACCGCCCGCTGCTCGCCGCCCTCGGCGAGCTGGGTCTCCTCGACCGGCTGTTCGGCTCGGGCGCCCTGGACCTCTGCCTGCTGCGCGAATCGCTCGCCCGGGGCTGCACCGAGGCCGAGACCGCCCTCGCGCTCCAGGGTCTCGGCGGCTTCCCCGTGCTCCGGTCGGGCACCCCCGCCCAGCGCGAGCGATGGCTCCCCGGCGTCCGCGCCGGCCGCAGCGTTGCCGCCTTCGCGCTCAGCGAGCCGGGCGCGGGCTCCGACGCGGGAGCCCTCGCGCTCGACGCCGCCCCGGACTCCGGCGGCTGGCGGCTGACCGGCGAGAAGTGCTGGATCTCCAACGCGCCGGAGGCCGACTTCTACACGGTCTTCGCCCGCACGACCCCGGGCGCCCGGTCCCGAGGCGTCACCGCGTTCCTGGTCCCCGCCGACCGCGCGGGGCTGACCGGCACCGCCCTGGACATGCTCTCCCCGCACCCGATCGGGGCCCTGGCCTTCGACGGGGTCCGTGTCACCCCGGACGACCTGCTCGGCGAGCCGGACCGGGGCTTCGCGGTCGCCATGGACACCTTGAACCTCTTCCGCCCCAGCGTCGGCGCCTTCGCCCTCGGGATGGCCCGGGCCGCTCTCGACGCCACCGTGGAGCACACCGCGACCCGGACCGCCTTCGGCGCGCCCCTGTCCGCGCTCCAGGCGGTGTCGCACCAGGTCGCCGAGATGGCCACCCGGACCGAGGCCGCCCGGCTGCTGGTCCACGCGGCCGCCGCCGCCCACGACGCCGGGGAGCCCGGGGTGCCGCGCCGGGCCGCCATGGCGAAGCTGTACGCCACGGAGACCGCGCAGTACGTCGTGGACACCGCGGTCCAGCTGCACGGCGCCCGCGCCCTGCAACGGGGCCATCTGCTCGAACACCTCTACCGGGAGGTCCGCGCCCCGCGCATCTACGAGGGCGCCAGCGAGGTCCAGCGCACGATCATCGCCAAGGAGCTGTACGCCAACCGGGAGCCGACCGCATGAGCCCGATCCACCGCGTCAACCCGCACGAACTCTCGCCCGCCTCCGGCTTCTCGCACGCGGTCACCGCGACCGGCGGCCGGCTCGTGTTCCTGGCCGGGCAGACCGCCCTGGACCAGCACGGCGAGGTCGTCGGCGACACCCTGCCCGAGCAGTTCGCGACCGCGCTGGGCAACCTCCTCACCGCCCTGCGCGCGGCGGGCGGCTCCCCGGCGGACCTGGCCCGGGTCACGGTGTACGCGACCGACGTCGCCGACTACCGGGCGCACGCCCCGGAACTGGGCCGGATCTGGCGCCGGCTGGCCGGCCGCGACTACCCGGCCATGGCGGTCATCGGCGCGGCCCGGCTCTGGGACGAGCAGGCACGGGTCGAGATCGACGGCATCGCGGTCCTGCCCTGAACGGCGTACGCCCCCGCCGGTCCCGGAAACCGGGCCCGGCAGGGGCGTATCGAAACGGAACGGGCGGATCAGTACGGCTGCACCAGCACGTGCGCCGCGCCGGGGATGCCGATCTTCAGCAGCTCGTCCTCCTGCGGCGTCGTCTCCCCGCCCGTCTCCTGCTTCAGCACCGCACGCGAGATCGCCTGCACCCACATGGCGCGCGGACGGCGCCGCGCCTCCCACGCGGCCAGGGCCGCGTCGACGTCCGCCTCGGCGTCCAGCGACTCGGCGAGCACCAGCGCGTCCTCCACGGCCATCGCCGCCCCCTGCGCGATGTGCGGGGTGCTCGCGTGCGCCGCGTCACCGGCCAGGACCACCCGGCCGACGTGCCACGGCTCCTCGACCGTCACCTGGGAGATCCGCGAGTAGACGACCGCCTCCGGCCCGGTGACCTCCGCCAGCGCCTCGGCGACCGGTCCCGAGAACATCGCCAGCCGCTCCTTCAGCTGTTCGTGCGCGGTCGAAGGGTCCGGCCGGAAGTCCTCGGCCTCCGCGAAGACCGAGCCCAGGTACATCAGCTCGTCGGTGATCGGGGTGAGCAGCGCCTTGGCGGCCTGGCCCGCGGTGCCCATCACGACCCCCCGCACCTGCTCCTGGCGGGGCACGGTGACGCGCCAGTTGGCGAAGCCGGTGTACTGGGGGGTGTAGCGGTCCCCGTACAGCCGGGTGCGCAGCGGTGAGCCGATGCCGTCGAAGCCGACGACGAGGTCCCAGCGGCCGGCCGAGCCGTCGGACAGGGTGACGTCGACGCCGTCGCCGTGGTCGGTGAGCTCCGTGATGGTCGCGCCGAACCGGACCTTCGCTCCGGCCGAGGTGGCCGCCGCGTTCAGCACCCGGGCCAGCGCGGGGCGGGGGATGCCGTTGTTGGACGGGGCGTCGCCCATGCGCGGCTGCGGTATCTCGGCCAGGGTGTTCCCGGCCGGGTCCGCGATGGTCAGCACCTCCCACTCGAAACCCGCGGCCAGGCAGTCCTCCAGCACCCCGATCTCCCGCATCACGTGCAGGGCGTTCGACGGCTGGATGATGCCGACGCCGAGGGCTTCGAGCTCGTCGCGGAGCTCGGCCACCTCGACGGTGTGGCCCCGCCGGGCCAGGGCGGTGGCGAGCGTCAGCCCGCCGATGCCGCCGCCGTGGATCAGGACGCGCAGAGGTGTTGCCATGTCGGATCTCTCCAGAGCGAGAAAGTGATCAAGGGAAGGTGAGGGGACGGGCCGGGGTCAGCCCGCCGCCACGGGCAGGCTCATCAGATGGTCCACGAGGGCCAGCAGCACATCCCGGCCGAACGGCCGCTCGCGTACGTCGCCGACGAGCAGCGGCACGTGCGGGTCCAGGTCCAGAGCGGCCCTGATCTCGTCCGTGGTGCGGGTGTTGTGCCCGTAGAAGCAGTTGATCGCGACGACGAACGGGATGTCCCGGCTCTCGAAGAAGTCGATCGAGGCGAAGCTGGACTCGAGGCGCCGGGTGTCGGCGATCACGACCCCGCCGAGCGCCCCGTTGACCAGGTCGTTCCACATGAACCAGAAGCGCTCCTGGCCCGGTGTGCCGAACAGGTAGACGACGAGGTCCTGGCTGACCGTGATCCGGCCGAAGTCCAGGGCCACGGTGGTCGTGTCCTTCTGGCCGACGCCGGCCAGGTCGTCCACGCCGATGCTGGCCGTGGTCAGAAGCTCCTCGGTGCGCAGCGGGGCGACCTCGCTGACGGCCCCCACGAGGGTGGTCTTGCCGACGCCGAAACCGCCGGCTATCAGGATCTTGACGGCGGCGGGCGCCGCCTGACTGATGGTCATCTTGGGTCAGAGTCTCCGGAGTCCGTCGCGAACAGCGGCCAGTACGCCCATGTCGGCGCCGCCGGACGCCCGGGCCACCGAGAGCGGTGCCCGGGCGATCAGCAGGCCGGTGGCGACCAGATCCGCCAGAAGGATCTTGGTCACCGAGATCGGCAGGTCGAGGTCCGAGGCGACCTCGGCGACCGCCGCGGGCCGCCGGCAGCGGTCCAGGATCAACCGGTGCTCCGGCTGGAGCCTGCCCGGGCGGGCCGCCGCTCCGTGCTCGTCCCGCGGATCGTGCGCGGTCGTGAGCACGGTGATGAGGGTGAGGTCGTCCCGGTCGGGAGCCGTCCGGCCGCGGGTGATGGTGTACGGGCGCACCATCGTCCCCGCGGCGTCCTCGCCGTCGTCCTCGAAATCCCCCTGCCCGTAAGGCCAGTGGCCGGTCACGCCCGCGGCCTGTCCCCGGCGCCGAAGGCGTCGAAGTCGTCCCGCGCCGGGGTGCTGAGCTTCTGGCCGACCTGGAGTACGAGGTTGTGCATGGCGAGCGACATGATCTCGGCGTCCACCTCCTGGGAGGCGATGACGGCCAGGTGGGTGCCCTGGCCCGCCGAGATGATGAAGAGCCACAGGTCCGCCAGTTCCACGATCACCTGGTGTACGCCACCGCCGTGGAAGAGCTGGCCCACACCGCGGGCCAGGCTCTGCTGCCCGGTGCAGATCGCGGCCAGCCGCTCGGCGTCGGACCGCTCGATGGTGCGCGAGTGGCTCACCACCAGCCCGTCGTCCGAGAGCAGGACGGCGTTGATGGTCTCGGCCACCGAGTCGACCAGACCGTCGAGGAGCCAGTCGAGGTCCTGGCGGGTGGCGGTTGTGCGTGTCATGTCCGTTCTTCTCTCGTGAGGTCGGGCTGCGTCGGCGGCTCGTCGGTGGCGCGGGCGGCGCGGGAGCGGCGCTGGAATGCCCCGATGGCCGCACCCGCGCGGTGCGGGGCGGTCCGGGGCGGCGGGTCCTCGGCCCTGATCCGCGGCCGGGCCGCGGCGGCCGGTGCGGCCGGGTCGACCCGCAGCTCGTCGGCGAGGCTCGCCTGACGCACCCGGCGCGGCAACGGCGGCTCCCCGCCGGACCCGGCCGGAAGACCTGATCCCGGCGCGGGCTCCGGAATCCGCACGGGCTGTGCCGGCTGTGCGGGCTGTGCGGGCAGGGGGGAGGCCTGAGCGGCGTGCCCGACGTGCCCCGGGTGCCCCGCGGCCGGTTCCGGCTGCGGGGGCAGGGACACCGGGAAGCCGTCCGCGTCCAGTTCGCCCGTCAGATACGTGTCCGGGTAGGGCCGCGGCGGCACGCCGTACGGCTCCGAGGGCTCCGGGTACGCCTGGTGCGCGACCGGGTACTGCCCCTGGGCCGTCATATAGGGCTGTTCGCCGTCCGTGTACGCCCCCTGGTACGCGGCCTCGTCCTGCCGGGCGCCCCCGTACGCGTCCCCCGGGTGCCCGTACGCGTGCCCGTCCGTACCGGCGTACGGCGCCTCGGGAGCGGGAGCGGGAGCGGGGGCGGGTTCGGGAACGGGTTCCGGCGCGGGCGCGGCCGGCGTGTGCAGGGCGGTGACCCCGGCGAGGGCCCTGCCCCGGCCCCGGCTGGGCAGCGCGTCGGTGTCCCGGAGCGGGGCCGGGGCCTGGACGGGCTCCTCCGCCTCGGGGGCGGGGACGGCGACCGGGCCGGCGTGCGGGCCGGGGACGGTGAGCGCGTCCGGGACCAGCACGACGACGCGGGTGCCGCCGAACGCCGAGTGACGGAACTCCACCCGCAGCCCGTGCTGGCCGGCGAGGCGCGCGATCACGTACAGGCCGAGGCGGATGTCGTCGGCGTGGGCCAGCACGTCCATCCGGGGCGGCCGGCTCATCAGCTCGTTGGCCGCGGCGAGCTGGTCCTCCTCCATGCCGAGCCCGCGGTCCTCGACCTCGATGGCCAGGCCCCGGCTCACCTGGGCGGCCCTGACCTCGACGGGGCTGGGCGGCCGGGAGAAGGTGAGGGCGTTCTCGATCAGCTCCGCCAGTACGTGGGAGACCGGGCCCACGGCCCGCGCGGCGAGCCACGGGGAGCCGTCCATGTCCAGCACCACGCGCTGGTAGTCCTGCACCTCGCCCTGGGCGGAGCGCATGACGTCCAGCAGCGGTACGGGCTTGCGCCAGCGCCGGTGCGGGGAGCCGCCCGCGAGGATCACCAGGTTCTCCTCGTACCGCCTCAGGCGGGCGGTGAGGTGGTCGAGGTCGAAGAGGCCGTCCAGCACCTCGGGGTCCTCGTGCGCGCGCTCCAGCTCGTCCAGCTTCTTCAGCTGCTGGCCGATGAGCTGCTGGGTGCGGCGGGCGATGCGCTGGAGCAGCCGCTCGAAGCCGCGGTGCTGGTCGGCCTGGTCGACGGCGGCGCGCAGGGCGCTGGTGCGGGCCAGGTCGAGCGCGTGGCCGAGCTGGGCCAGCTCGTCCTTCGCACCGGGCTCGCCGCCGTCCCCGATCGCCCGGGCCTCGGCCTCGACGTCGATGCGCTCGCCCTTGCCGAGCCGTTCGACCACGTCGGGCAGCGCCTTCTCCAGCTCCTCGGCCCGCTCCTGGAGCCGGCTGATCCGGCGGCGCAGGTTGCGGGAGAGCCGCCAGGTGAACCAGATGACCGCGACGACGGCGGCGAGGCCGACGACCGTGGTCAGGACGACCTTGATCAGGAGGGAGATGACGCTGTCCTTGCCCTCCGAGACCACCGCGTCGGTACGGGCCTCCATCAGCTCGACCAGCTGGGGAGTGAGGTCGTCCATCGCGCCGCGCCAGTCCGCCTCCTTCGCGCCGAGGACGACGGAGCCGGACGCGTCCGGGGCGGCCGGGCGCAGTACCCGGGCCTCCACGCGGGTCTTGGCCTTCCAGGCGGCAGAGCCGAAGACCTCCTGCCACTCGGCCTTCTCGTCGGCCGGGAGATAGGGGACGACCTTGGTCGTGTACTGGAACGACTGGCCGGAGACGGCCTGCCGGACCTCCTGGAGGTCCGCGGTGCTCAGCCTGCCCTTCGTCCAGCCCCGGGCGAGCAGGGCGTCCGAGCGGGAGATCATCTCCTTGGCCCAGAACAGGTCCACCAACGGCTGCGAGATCGTGGTGATCCGGCCGTTGTCGACATGGCTGAGGGCCGTGAAGAGCCTCAGATCGACGGCGATCAGGTCCGTGTAGTAGCGGTACACGGCCTTCTGCTGGTCGTTGTCGCCCTCGTCCACGAGAGCCCGCTGGGCCGGGAGTTGGGTGATCGCCGTCCGGGCCTCGCCGACCGCGTCCCGTACCTCGCCGGGGGCGTCGCCGGTGTCGGTGTCGGACAGCGACTGGAAGCTGGCGATCGCCTTGTCGGTCAGCTTGCGCTGCTTGCGCAGGGCGTCGGTGACCCCACCCCCGCCGGCCAGCGCCTCGGCACTGAGCCGCCGCTCCTCCTGGAGGTTGTAGTACACGATGTTGGACGGCTGGCCGGCCTTCTGGGCCAACTGCCCTTGAGCCGCTTGCTTCTGGAAGTCGAGCAGAGTCTGACCACTGGTGACGGCCCAGAGGGCGGCCAGGGCAACACCGGGGACTACGGCCAGAACGAGCAGGGCCGTCCGCAGCGCCATTGTGGTCGAGCTGCTCCGCCGTGACGCGCGCGTGCGCAGGGCATGCTCCTTGACGTGGTACCGACCTCACGGCCGGTCAAATCCGTTGAGAACCAGGACGGGTAGATAGTAGTCACAGTGCAAAAATGAAGAGGAAGTGGGCTCACATGTTCAACATCTGTCGAGCACATGATCGCCACGAAGCGATGACGCCCTCTCCGATGTGACGGGCCGCCCGGGGTGCGGCGGGTCGGACAGGTGAAGCGGCGCCGGGGATATATCTGTATTTAGTGCCCTCTGTCCGCTCGGTAGCCCCGCAGGCCCCGCCACCCGCCGCCGCACCCCGCAGCCCTGCCGTATGACCGCGCTCATCGTCGCCCACTTCGTCCTCGCGGCCTTCGCGCGCCCGCTGGTGCGACGGCTGGGCGCGCGCGCCTTCCTCGTCCTGGCGCTGCCGCCCGCCGCCACCACCTGCTGGGCGTTCACCCAGTGGGAGACGGCCGCGTCCGGCTCCTCGGTCGACTGGTCCTGGGCCTGGATGCCCGACTACGGCGTCTCCGTGGACCTGCGCCTCGATGCGCTCGCCGAACTCATGGTGCTGCTCGCGTCCGGCGTCGGCACCCTCGTCCTGCTCTACTGCGCCTCCTACTTCAGCGACACGACACCCCGGCTGTCCGGCTTCGCCGGGAACCTGCTCGCGTTCGCGGGCGCGATGCTCGCCCTCGTCCTCAGCGACGACCTGATCTCCCTCTACGTCTTCTGGGAGCTCACCACCGTCTTCTCGTACCTCCTCATCGGGTACGACAGCGAGCAGCGCCACAGCAGACGCTCCGCGCTCCAGGCGCTGACCGTGACCACGCTCGGCGGCCTCGGCATGCTCATCGGCTTCCTGATCATCGGTCAGGAAGCCGGGACCTACCGCATCTCCGCGATCCTCGCCGACCCGCCCCCGGCCACCACCGCCGTCCACGTCGCCGTCCTGCTCGTCCTGTGCGGGGCCCTGTCCAAGTCGGCGGTCTGGCCGTTCAGCCTCTGGCTGCCCAACGCCATGGCCGCGCCCACCCCCGTCAGCGCCTATCTGCACGCCGCCGCGATGGTCAAGGCCGGGGTCTACCTGGTCGCCAGGCTCGCCCCCGCCTTCGCCGACGTGCCCGGCTGGCGGCCCGTCGTGATGATCTTCGGCGCCGCGACCATGCTCCTCGGGGGGTGGCGTGCCCTCAGGCTCCACGACCTGAAGATCGTCCTGGCGTACGGCACCGTCAGCCAGCTCGGCTTCCTCACGCTCCTCGCGGGCGTCGGCAACCGTGACGCCGCGCTCGCCGCCGCCGTCATGATCCTCGGCCACGCCCTCTTCAAGGCCCCGCTCTTCCTGGTCACCGGCATCGTGGACCACGCCGCCGGCACCCGTGACCTGCGCAGGCTCTCCGGCGTGGGACGCGCCCTGCCCCAGGTGTGCGCCGTCGCCGTGCTCGCCGCCGCCTCCATGGCCGCCCTGCCCCCGCTGCTCGGTTTCGCCGCGAAGGAGTCGGCGTTCGAGGCGCTGCTGCACGGCGACACGGCGGACCGCTGGGCGCTCGGCGTCACGGTCGCGGGCTCGGCGCTCACCGTCGCCTACACCGCCCGGTTCATCTGGGGCGGCTTCCTGCGCAAACCGGGGGTCGCCGACACCCCCGTGCACCGGGTCGGCCCGGCCTTCCTCGCCGCGCCCGCCGCGCTCGCCCTCTGCGGGCTCGTCCTCGGCCCCGGCGTCGGCTGGACCGACCGGCTGCTCAGCGCCTACGCCGACGCCTTCCCGGCCCCCGCCCACCCGTACCACCTCGCGCTCTGGCACGGCTGGGGCACCGCCCTCCTCCTCTCCGCCGCCGCCACCGCGGGCGGCGCGGTCCTCTTCGCCGCGCGCGACCGGGTCGCCCGGCTCTCCCGGCGCATCGCCTGGCCCACCGCCGACGGCGTCTTCGGCCAGCTGCTCCTGGGCCTGGAACGCCTCTCGCTCCAGGCCACCGGCTTCGTGCAGCGCGGCTCCCTCTCCGTGTACCTCGCGACGACCCTGCTGGTGATGCTCGCCGGACAGCTCGCCGTACTCATCGCCGACCGCCCCTGGCAGGGCGCGTCCGCGCCCCGGCTCTGGGACGTTCCGCTCCAGGGCGCCGTCGCCGCCCTCACCTGTGCGGCGGCCCTCCTCTGCCTCACCGTCCGACGCCGCATGAAGGCCGTGGTGCTGGCCGGACTCACCGGCTACGGGACCGCCCTGCTGTTCGTCGTCCAGGGCGGCCCGGACCTGGCGCTCACCCAGTTCTGCGTCGAAACCGTGTCGATGATCGTGTTCGTGCTGGTCCTGCGGCGGATGCCGGTGCACTTCCAGGAGTCCGTGAGCACCTGGCGGCGGGCCGTGCGCATCCCGGTCGCCCTGGCCGCCGCCGCGACCCTCGGCGTGGTGGTCTGGGTCGCCGCCGCCGCGCGCACCGCGTCCCCGGCGGGCGCCGCCATGGTCGAGGAGACCGCCCACCACGGCCTCAAGGACGTCGTCGCCACCATCCTCGTCGACCTCCGCGCCTGGGACACCATGGGGGAGTCCGCCGTACTCGCCGCCGCCGCGATCGGCGTCACCAGCCTCATCTACCTGCACCGGCGCGCCGAGGGGACGGCGGCGTCCACCGGGGTACGGGGCCGCACCGCCTGGTCCGTGACCGCCGAGCCGCTGACCGGCGTCCCCCAGGGAGACGAGGGGGCGCCCGAGCGCGGCTGGCTGGCGGCCGGCGCCACGCTGGCGCCCGAGCACCGGTCCGTCGTCTTCGAGGTGGTGGCGCGGCTGCTGTTCCACCCGATCCTGGTGCTCTCGGTGTACCTGCTGTTCTGCGCCGAGAACATGCCGGGCGGCGGCTTCGTCGGCGGGCTGGTCGCGGGCCTCGCCCTGATCACCCGTTACCTCGCGGGCGGGCGTTTCGAGCTCGCCGAGGCCGCGCCGCTGCAACCCGGCCTGTTCACCGGGCTCGGCCTCTTCGTCTCCACCGGGGTCGCCCTGATCGGCCTCTCCGACGGAACGGTCCTGCACGCCTGGACGTACCACGGCCACCTGCCGCTCGTCGGCGACTTCGAGTTCGGCACCCCGGTCATCTTCGACTGCGGGGTCTACCTGCTGGTCCTCGGCGTCGTCCTCGACATCGTGCGGGCCCTCGGCGCCAAGATCGACCGGCAGATCGAGCGCGCCGCCGCCGAGCAGGCCGCCGCCCGCGGGGCCGGTCCCGAGCCCGGGGAGGCCGCCCCGTGACCGTCAGCGCCTCGCTCCTGGCCACCGCGGCGGTCCTCTGCGCGGTCGGCGGCATCCTCATGCTGACCCGGCCCCTCACCCGCATCCTGCTCGGCGCGGTCATCGCCGGCAACGGCATCAACCTGTTCATCCTGTCCGCCACCGGCACGGCCGGCCGCGAACCGCTGCTGTACGGCGTCGACCTGGGCCGGGTCACCGACCCGCTGCCCCAGGCCATCGCGCTCACCGCGATCGTCATCACCCTGGCCACCACCGCTTTCCTGCTCGCCATGGCCTACCGCGGCCATCAGCTGACCGGCACCGACGAGGTCCACGACGACCTGGAGGACCGCCGCATCGTCCTGCGCGCCGAGGTGCTGGACGAGCGCGACGAACTGCGCGCGCGGTTCCGGGCCGACGGCGACCGCAGCGCCGGGGCACGCCGCGCCTACCGCGACGAACGGCGCCGCCTGAGGGCCCGGCTGCGCGCCGACCGGGCCCTCCAGGCCAGGGGCCGCGACGCCACCGGCAACCTGTGGCACGACGTCCTGGGCGCGGACCCGGAGGACTACGCGAAGAGCACCGAGGACCCGCAGGGGCCCGCAACCCACGACCCGGGAGGCACCGGATGAACGCCCTCGTCCCGCTGCCGGTGCTGCTGCCGCTCTGCGCGACCGGCCTGAGCCTCGCCTTCGGCACCCGGCTCAAGCAGATCCAGCGCTTCATCAGCGTGGCCGTGCTCACCGCCGTACTCGGCCTCTCGGTCGCCCTGATGATCGCCGCCGACACCGACGGACCGCTCTCCGTGCACCTCGGGGACTTCGCGCCGCCGCTCGGCATCACCCTGGTCGCCGACCGGCTCTCCGGGCTGATGCTGACGGTCTCCTCCGCCATCACCCTGTGCGTCCTCGTCCACTCCCTGGGCCAGGGCATGGCGGACCGGGACGAGGAGACACCCGTCGCCGTGTTCCACCCCGCGTACCTGATCCTGGTCGCCGGGGTCTCGTGCACCTTCCTCGCCGGCGACCTGGTCAACCTGTACGTCGGCTTCGAGATCATGCTCGTCGCCAGCTTCGTCCTGCTGACCCTCGGCGGCACCGGTCCGCGCATCCGGGCGGGCTCCACCTACGTGATCATCTCGCTGTTCTCCTCGATGCTCTTCCTGACCGCCATCGCCATGACGTACGCGGCGACCGGCACCGCCAACTTCGCCCAGCTCGCCGAGCGCCTGGGCGCGCTCCCGCTGGGCGTCCAGACCCTGATCCAGGCCATGCTGCTGACGGTCTTCGCCATCAAGGCGGCCGTCTTCCCGCTCGCCGCCTGGCTCCCCGACTCCTACCCGACCGCGCCCGCCCCCGTCACCGCCGTCTTCGCCGGACTGCTCACCAAGGTCGGCGTCTACTGCATGCTGCGCACCGAGACCCTGCTCTTCCCCGGCAACCGGCTCGGCGACCTGCTGATGGCGGCGGCCCTCGCCTCGATGATCGTCGGCATCCTGGGGGCCGTCGCCCAGACCGACCTCAAGCGACTGCTCTCCTTCACCCTCATCAGCCACATCGGCTACATGGTCTTCGGCATCGGCCTCGCCACCCGGCAGGCGTACGGCGGTGCGATCGTCTACGTCGTCCACCACATCACCGTCCAGACCACGCTGTTCCTGGTCGCCGGGCTGATCGAACGCCGGACCGGCACCACGGAGCTCACCCGGATCGGCGGCATCGCCCGGGCCGCCCCCGCCCTCGCCGTCCTCTTCTTCGTGCCCGCGATGAACCTCGCCGGCATCCCGCCGCTGTCCGGCTTCATCGGCAAGCTGGGCCTCATGCGCGCCGGTGTCGCCGACGGCGGGGTGTGGGCCTGGATCCTCGTCGCCGGCGCGACCGTGACCAGCCTCCTCACGCTGTACGTGATGGCCAAGGTCTGGAACCTCGCCTTCTGGCGGGCCGCGCCCCCGGGGCAGGCCGCCGCCGGCACGGTCCTGGAGTCGGACGACGACAGCGACGACGACGACGCCGACGAGGGCCCGGACCGGATGGCCGGCACCGGCGACGAGGGCGTCCGCATCCGCCACCAGCCCGCAGGGCTCGCCGTCGCCGCCACGCTCCACGGCCACGCCGTCACCACCACCAGCGTGCTGCCCCGACCGATGACCTGGGCGACGGCCGCCGCGGTCGGACTCGGCCTCGCCTTCACCGTGTTCGCCGGTCCGCTCACCTCGTACACCGACCGCGCCGCCGCCGAACTCCTCGCCCGCACGCCGTACACCCAGGAGGTGCTGGGCCCGTGAAACGCCTCGTCACCCTCTCCTTCCGGAACAAGGACCTGCCGCCGTTCAGCGCCGCGTTCGGCGCCCGGCGCCGGAGGGTGCTCGACCTGCCGCTGATCGCCTGGCTCACCGTCATCTGGGTGCTGCTCTGGTCCAGTCTGAACTGGGCGAACCTGCTGACCGGGGCCATGGTCGCGGTGGTCGTCTGCCTGGCCTTCCCGCTGCCCGCGGTCGACCTGGGGCTGCGGCTGCACCCCTGGGGCATCCTGCGGCTCGCCGGCTATCTGCTGTACGACATGTACACCTCCGGCGTGAAGGTCACCCGGCAGATCCACGGACGGCAGCCCCGCCGGGCGGCCGTCATCGCCGTACCGCTGCGCTGCCGCTCCGACCTCATGCTCACCGCGACCGCCGTCGGGGTGTCCAACGTGCCCGACAGCTCGGTCGTCGAGGTGCGCCGCGCCACCGCCACCGTCTTCGTACACGTTCTGGACGGCCGGCCGGCCGCGCTGGCGGCGGCCAAGCGGTCCGTATGGCGCATGGAGGAGCTGATGGTACGGGCCTTCGGCACCCGCGACGAGATCGAGCGGGTCGCCGCACCGCCCCCGGACCCGCCGGACGCCGGCGAGCGGCCGGGCGGCCGGAAGGAGGGCACATGAGCGCGCCGGAGACCGTGGACCGGGTCCTGCTCATCGCAGCGGTCGTCGTGACCGTCGTCGCCGGCGCGCTGCTGCTCGCCCGCATCTGGCGCGGTCCGTCGATGCTGGACCGGGCCATCGCCCTGGACGTCTGCGCCGCGCTGATCATCGCCGGTCTCGGCGCCAAGTCGGCCTTCGCCCGCGACCCTTTCTACTTCCCGATCATGCTGGTCCTGGCGTTCCTCGGCTTCACCGGCTCGGTCGGCATCGCGCGCTTCATCGCCGTGCGCGACCGGCCCCCGGGCCATTCGCACAGTGAGCGGGCCCGGAACGGCGGGGAGGAGAGGCCATGAGCGTCTGGCTCCAGATCCTGGACACGGCGGGCGCGGCGCTGGTGCTGCTCGGCGCCGTGATCTGCCTGCTCGGGGTGGTCGGCATGCTGCGCCTGCCGGACGTGCTCTCGCGCAGCCACGCCGCGACCAAACCGCAGGCGCTCGGCATGCTCATCGTGCTCGCCGGGGTCGCGCTGCGGCTGCGCAGCGGCATGGACCTGGCGACGCTGGCGCTGATCGGCTTCTTCCAGCTGATGACCGGCCCGGTCGCCGCGCACCTGGTCGCCCGCTCCGCGTACCGGACGGGGCAGGTCGACCACACGGAGCTGCTCTTCGACGACCTGGACGAACAGCTCACCGAGGAGACCTGACCGGCCGGTCTTCTCACACCGGCGGCCCGCCCGGTGTGCGACGAGCGTTACCGCCCATGATCGGCCGGTGCCACACCGGCGTAACGGTGCCTTCCTACCGTCGGAGCACGATCCGATTCACGGAAGGTCTTCCCCGTGCCCCCACAGAGCTCGTCGGCCGACGCCACTCAGGTCCGTACGGTCTGCTCGTACTGCGGGGTGGGCTGCGGCATGGTCCTCGACATCGCGGCCGGGCCCGACGGACGCCGAACGGTCCTCAAGGCGTCGGGCGACAAAGCCCACCCCGCCAACGCCGGGCGGCTCTGCACCAAGGGCGCGACCACCGCGGACATGCTCGCCGCCCCCGGCCGGCTGACCACCGCCCTGATGCGGCCGGAGCGCGGCGCGGAGCCCGTGCCGGTGGGTGTGGACGAGGCGGTCGCGTCCACCGCGCGGCGGCTGCGGGAGGTCATCGACACGCACGGACCGGACGCCGTCGCGTTCTACGTGTCCGGGCAGCTGGGCCTGGAGGCGCAGTACCTCGCGAACAAGCTGGCCAAGGGGTTCGTCCGCACCAACCGCGTCGAGTCCAACTCGCGGCTGTGCATGGCGAGCGCGGGCAGCGGCTACAAGCTGTCGCTCGGCGCCGACGGGCCGCCCGGCTCCTACGACGACCTGGACCGCGCGGACGTCTTCCTCGTCATCGGCTCCAACATGGCCGACTGCCACCCGATCCTCTTCCTGCGCCTCCTGGACCGCGTCAAGGCGGGCGCCAAGCTGATCGTCGTGGACCCCCGGCGCACCGCCACCGCCGACAAGGCCGACCTCTTCCTGCGCGTCAACCCCGGCACCGACCTGGCCCTCCTCAACGGCCTCCTGCACCTGCTCCACGCCGACGGGCACACCGACCCCGCGTTCATCGCCGCGCACACCGAGGGCTGGGAGGCGATGCCCGAGTTCCTCGCCGACTACCCGCCCGCCGCCGTCGCGGAGATCACCGGCATCCCGGAGGACGACCTGCGCCTGGCCGCCCGGTGGATCGGCGAGGCGGGGGAGTGGACCAGCTGCTGGACCATGGGGCTCAACCAGTCCACCCACGGCACCTGGAACACCAACGCGCTGATCAACCTCCACCTCGCGACCGGCGCGATCTGCCGCCCGGGCAGCGGCCCCCTCTCGCTCACCGGCCAGCCCAACGCGATGGGCGGGCGCGAGATGGGCTACATGGGCCCCGGACTGCCCGGTCAGCGGTCCCTCTTGGACGACGAGGACCGCGCCTTCACCGAGGAGCTGTGGGGGCTCGCCCCCGGCACCCTCCGCAAGGACGAGTGCGGCCGGGGCACGGTCGAGATGTTCGAGCGGATGGCGGCCGGTGACATCAAGGCGTGCTGGATCATCTGCACCAACCCCGTCGCCTCCGTCGCCAACCGCCGCACCGTCATCGAGGCCCTGGAGGCCGCCGAACTCGTCATCACCCAGGACGTGTTCGCCGACACCGAGACCAACGCCTACGCCGACGTCGTGCTGCCCGGCGCCCTGTGGAGCGAGACGGAGGGCGTCCTCGTCAACAGCGAACGCAACCTCACCCTCGCCCGCCCGGCCGTCGAGCCGCCCGGCGAAGCCCTCGCGGACTGGCGGATCATCGCCCGTGTCGCCTGCGCGCTGGGGTACGAGGACGCCTTCACGTACGACAGCGCAGAGGAGGTCTTCGAGGAGATCAAGCGCGCCGCCAACCCCCGCACCGGCTACGACCTGCGGGGCGTGACGTACGAACGGCTGCGCACCGCCCCCGTCCAGTGGCCCGCTCCCACCGCCGACGGCCCGGACCGCAACCCCATCCGCTATCTCGCCCCGGACGGCGGCGGCCCGGTCTTCCCGACGCCGGGCGGACGCGCCCGCTTCTTCGCCCGCCCCCACGTCCCGGCGGCCGAGATGCCGGACGACGACTACCCCTTCCTGCTCAACACCGGCCGGGTCCAGCACCAGTGGCACACCCTCACCAAGACCGGCAAGGTCGCCAAGCTCAACCGGCTGAACCCCGGCCCGTTCGTGGAGGTGCACCCCGAGGACGCGGCACGCCTCGGGCTCACGGAGGGCGACCCGGTGGAGGTCGAGTCACGGCGCGGGCGGGCCGTGCTGCCGGCCGTGGTCACCGACCGGGTGGCCCCGGGCTGCTGCTTCGCGCCCTTCCACTGGAACGACCTGTTCGGCGAATACCTCAGTGTCAACGCGGTGACCGGCGACGCCGTGGACCCGGTCTCCTACCAGCCGGAGTTCAAGGTGTGCGCGGTCACGCTGACGAAGGTGGCCGCGCCGCCCCTTCCCGTCGCTGACGTGCCCGGAACCGCAGCCGTCTTCGGCCTGGAGACCACCCCGCCCCCCGTCCTGGCCGAGCACGAGCGCCAGTACCTCGTCGGCTTCCTCGCCGGGCTGCCCCTGGGCGCCCCCGGCGTCCCCGTCCTCCCGCCCGGCGCACCCTTCGGCGCCGAGCACGCGCGCTGGGTCAACGGCGTCCTGGCCGGCATGTACTCGCGCACCGGGACGCCCGCCGACGACCCCGCGCCCGTCCCCGCCGACGCTCCCGGCCGCGAGGTCGTCGTGCTGTGGGCCTCGCAGACCGGCAACGCCGAGGAGTTCGCCGCCGCCACCGCCGACCGGCTCACCGCCACGGGCCACCGCACCCGGCTCCTCGGCATGGACCAGGCGGACCCGCGCGCCCTGCCGCCCGCCGCCGACCTCCTCCTGATCACCAGCACCTTCGGGGACGGCGACGCGCCCGACAACGGCTCCGGGTTCTGGGAGGCCCTGACGGCCGCCGACCTCCCGCCCCTGGACGGCAGGCGGTACGCCGTACTGGCCTTCGGCGACTCCTCGTACGACGACTTCTGCGGGCACGGGCGGCGGCTCGACCGGCGCCTGGACGAGCTGGGGGCCGTCCGCCTCGCCCCGCGTACCGACTGCGAACCCGACTACGAACCGTCCGCGCTGAGCTGGCTCGACCAGGTCCTCGCCGGCCTGACCGCCCCGCCTGCCGAACCGGCCCCGGCGCCTGCGCCCGCCCCGGTCCGCACCCCGAAGCCCGCCCCCGTCACCGCCCGGCTGGCCGGCAACCGGCTGCTCGGGCTGCCCGGCTCCGGCAAGGAGGTCCGCCGGTTCACCTTCGACACCAGCGGCACCGGGACCGCGCTCGACTACGCGGCCGGTGACGCGCTCGGGGTCCACGCCGTCAACCACCCGGACCTGGTGGCCGAATGGCTCTCCGTCACCGGCCTCGACGCCGACGCCGAGATCGAGGTCGGCGGCCTCGGCGCACTCCGGCTCGGCGAAGCGCTCCACACCCACCTGGACATCACCCGCCTCACCCCCGCCCTGCTCGGCTTCGTCACCGAACACACCGGCGACCGCGACCTGAAGAAGATGCTGCGGCCGGACAACAAGGGCGAGCTGGCCCGCTGGTCCTGGGGCCGCCAGGCCGTCGACGTCCTCGCCGCGTACCCGGTCAAGGCCACCCCCGAGGAGTGGGCCGGCATCCTCAAGCCGCTCCAGCCCCGCCTGTACTCGATATCGTCCAGCCCGCTCACCGACCCCGACCGCCTCTCCCTGACGGTCTCCGTCGTCCGCTACGAGAACACCCACGGCCGCCCGCGCGCCGGGGTCTGCTCGCCCTTCCTCGCGGACGCCGGTCCCGACACCCGCGTCCCGGTCTTCGTCCGCCGCGCCCCGCACTTCCGGCCACCGGCCCGCCCCGACGCACCCATGGTCATGGTCGGCCCCGGGACCGGCGTCGCCCCCTTCATCGGCTTCCTGGAGGAGCGCCGGGCCCGCCGCGACCCCGGCCCCAACTGGCTGTTCTTCGGGGAGCAGCACCGGGCCACCGACTTCTTCTACGAGGAGGAGCTGACGTCCTTCCTCGCCGACGGCACCCTCACCCGCCTGGACACCGCCTTCTCGCGCGACCAGCGCGCCAAGGTCTACGTGCAGGACCGGATGCGCGAGCACGGCGCCAAGCTGTGGTCCTGGCTGCGCGACGGCGCCCACTTCTACGTGTGCGGCGACGCGGCCCGGATGGCGAAGGACGTCGACCGGGCGCTGCGCGACATCGCCGTCGCCCACGGCGGGCTCGACCCGGAGGCCGCCGCCCTGTACGTGAAGCAGCTCGCCGCCGACAAGCGGTACGTCCGGGACGTCTACTGAGCCCCGTTCAGAGCGCCACGAGCGTCACCTCGGTCGCCTTCACGCTGGTCCACACCGCCACCCCGTCCGCGAGGGACAGCTCGGCGGCGGCCTGCGGCGTGATCTCCGCGACCAGGTCCGGCGCGTGCTCCGAGCCCACCAGCACCCGGAGACGGCTCCCGCCCGCCGTGATCTCGCGCACCGTCCCCGGCCACACGTTGCGCGGGCTCCCGCCGGGCTTCTCCCGGTGCACGGAGACGGCCTCGGGCGCGATGACCGCCAGCGCGGGCGCCCCGGCGGGCAGCGGGTCGGCGGCGACGAGGTGACCGCCGCCCGAAGGCTCCAGGCCGTCGGCGGTGGCGGTGCCGGGCCAGGCGTTGCGGCCCAACATCCGGGCGACCCAGGGCGAGCGCGGGTGCCGGGTCACCTCGGCGGGCGGGGCGTCCTGGAGCGCACGGCCGTCCTCCAGGACGAGGACCCGGTCGGCGAGCGCGACGGCCTCCACGGGGTCGTGCGTCACGATGAGGCAGACGCCGCCGAACCCTTCGAGATGGCGGCGCAGGGTGTGCCGGACCCGGGACCGGGTCGTCTGGTCGAGCGCGGCGAGCGGTTCGTCGAGGAGCAGCAGGCGCGGACGGGCGGCCAGCGCGCGGGCCAGCGCGACGCGCTGTGCCTGGCCGCCGGAGACCTGGGCGGGGCGGCGCGCGGCCAGGTGCCCGACCCCGAGCCGGTCCAGCCACTCCTGCGCGGTGCGGCGGGCCTCGGCGCGCGGCACGCCCTGGGCACGCAGCCCGTAAGCGGTGTTGGCGAGGGTGCTCAGGTGCGGGAACAGCGCGCCGTCCTGCGGGACCCAGGCGACGCCCCGGCGGTGGGCGGGCAGGGCGGAGACGTCGGTGTTCCCCAGGAGGAGCCGGGCACGGGCGCGCGGGGTGAGGCCGAGCAGGGCGCGCAGCAGGGTCGTCTTGCCGGCGCCGTTCGGGCCGACGACGGCGATGGTGGTCCCGGCCTCCGCGTCGAGCGTCAGCTCGTCGAAGCCGGTGACCTCGGCGTGGAGGGGCCAGAGTGCGCCACCGGACGGCTCCGGAAGAGGCTGCTCGCGTACGGGCGCGGGGTCGTCGTCGCCGGTCTCATGCCGCGTACGCTCCGGTGGCCTCCCCGTCCACCGCCCCCGCAGCGCGAGCAGCACCGCCATGGCGATGACGAGCAGCAGCAGGGACACCGAGGTCGCGGCCTCCGGGTCGTCCTGGAGCAGCAGATAGACCTGGAGGGGCAGGGTCTGCGTGGTGCCGGGGAGGTTGCCCGCGAAGGTGATGGTCGCCCCGAACTCGCCGAGCGCCCGTGCCCAGGTCAGCGCCGCTCCGGCGGCCAGCCCGGGAGCGACCATCGGCAGGGTGACCGTGAAGAACACCCGTACCGGCGAAGCTCCCAGGGAGGCCGCGGTCTCCTCGTAGCGGGGGCGCAGCCCGCCCAGCGCGCCCTCCAGGCTGATCACCAGGAACGGCATGGCGACGAAGGTCGCCGCGAGCACCGCGCCGGAGGTGTGGAACGGCAGTGTGATCCCGAACCAGTCCTCCAGCCACGGCCCCAGCAGACCCCGGCGGCCGAAGCCGAGGAGCAGGGCGACCCCGCCGACCGTGGGCGGCAGCACCATCGGCAGCAGCACCAGCGAGCGGACGAAGACCTTGCCGGGGAAGTCGACCCGGGCCAGCAGCCACGCCAGCGGCACCCCCAGGACGAGGGAGAGGGCCAGCGCCCAGCCGGAGACGATCAGCGACAGCGTCAGCGCCCGGGTGGTGCCCTCGCCGGTGAGGTGGGTGCCCAGCTCGCCCCACGAGGTCCGGGCCAGGATGCCGGCCAGCGGCAGCAGCAGGAACGCGACGGCCAGGAGCGCGGGGAGGGCCAGCACGAGCGGCGCGCGGCCGCGGGGTCGGTTCATCGGCGTTCCTTGTCCACGCTACGGCTGCTGGAAGCCCGCACCGGTCAGGATCTTCTGCGCCTCGGGCGAGGACAGCCACTTTACGAACGCCTCGGCCGCCGCCCCGTGCTTGCCGGCCTTCAGGGTCGCCGCCGGGTACGAGGCGACGGCGTTCTGCTCGTCCGGGATGTCGACCGAGTCGACCTTGCCCGCGGCCGAGGCGACGTCGGTCCGGTAGACCAGCCCGGCGTCCGCCTCGCCCAGCTGGACCTTGCTGAGCACCGCGCGCACGTTGGGCTCCTGCGAGACCGGCTTCACGGTGATCTTCTGCGCGTCCAGGATCTGCTTGCTGTACCGCCCCACCGGCACCTCGGGTGCGGCGAGGACCACCTTCAGCCCGGTGTCGGCCAGATCCTTGAGGTTCTCCACCTTCTCCGGGTTGCCCTTGCCCGTGGCGATGACGAGACGGTTCTTCGCGATGACCGTCGGCGTGCCGGTGTCCGACTTCAGCCCGTCCATCGTCTTCGTGTCGGCGGTGACCAGCGCGTCGGCGGGGGCGCCCTGTCCGACCTGCGCGGCCAGCTCCTGCGACCCGGCGAAGGAGAACGTCACCTTCGTGCCCGGGTGCTCCCTCTCGTACGCCGCACCCGCCTCCCTGAACACATCGGTGAGCGAGGACGCGGCGAGCACGGTGAGGTCGGCGGCCGTGTCCTCGCCCTTGGCGGTGTCGTCGCCCCCGCCGCATGCGGTGAGGGGCGCGAGCAGGCCGACGACAAGGGCCACGGCGGCGCGCCGCCGGGTGGAAGCAGAAGTCATGGAGCACAGCATGTGCCAAAGAGTAGGGGTGATCACATCGCATTTACAGCTTTCCATGGGAAAACACATGGCAGATGCGGTGCCCTCTGGAGGAAGCTCCCAGCCGCCTCCGGGCCGCCCGCGACCGGCCAGTAGAGTGCGGGTGCGTCAGCCCCCGAGACCCGAGGTACCGTCCGTGACCCCCGAGCATCCCCGCCCGCCCGCAGTCGCCGTGGTCGGGATCGGAGCCGACGGATGGGCCGGGCTCGCCGGACCGGCGCGCGCGGCGCTGACGGACGCCCAGGTCCTCATCGGCGCCGGCCGGCAACTCGGCCTCCTGCCACCGGAGTGCGCGGGCGTCCGCGTGCCCTGGCCCTCGCCCCTGCGCCCCGCCGTCCCCGGCCTGCTCGCCGCCCACGAAGGCCGCCGCATCGCCGTTCTGGCCAGCGGCGACCCCATGTTCTACGGAATCGGCCGGGCCCTCACCGAAGTCCTGGGCGCCGAACGGCTGCACGTCCTGCCGCACCCCTCGTCCGTCTCCTACGCCTGCGCCCGCGTCGGCTGGCCGCTGGAGGACACCGAGGTCGTCACCCTCGTCGGACGCCCCGCCGCCCGGCTCGCCGCCGCCCTGCACGAAGGGCGCCGGCTCCTCGTCCTCAGCGCCGACGCCGACACCCCGGCCACCGTCGCCGCACTGCTGCGCGACCGCGGCTTCGGGCCCAGCCGGATGCGGGTCCTGGAACAGCTCGGCAGCGAGGACGAGGCGTGCGCCGAGGGCACGGCCGACACCTGGGACCGCCCCGCAGGGGACCCGCTCAACGTCGTCGCCGTCGAGTGCCGGACCGCCCCGGGGGCGCTGCGCCTCGGCGCCGTACCGGGCCTGCCGGACGAGGCGTACGCGCACGACGGGCAACTGACGAAGCGTCATGTCCGGGCCGCCACCCTCGGCGTGCTCGCCCCCGCCCCCGGCGAACTCCTCTGGGACATCGGCGGCGGCTCCGGCTCCATCGCCGTCGAGTGGATGCGCGTCCACCCCTCCTGCCGGGCGGTCACCGTCGAACGCGACCCCGTCCGCGCGGCGCGCATCGCGGCCAACGCCGACCGGCTCGGCGTGCCCGGCCTCCGCGTCGTCACCGGCCGCGCGCCCGACTGCCTGGACCGACTCCCCACCCCGGACGCCGTGTTCATCGGCGGCGGCCTCACCGCGCCCGGCCTCCTCGACGCCTGCCTCGGCGCGCTCCCGCCCGGCGGCCGGCTGGTCGCCAACACGGTCACCCTGGAGTCCGAGGCGCTGCTCGCAGCCCGGCACAAGGCGCACGGCGGCGAGTTGACACGCCTCGCCGTCTCGCACGCCGTGCCCGTCGGCACGTTCACCGGCTGGCGCCAGGCCATGCCCGTCACCCAGTGGTCCGTACGCAAGGCCACGCAACTCCCTGGAGACGACAGATGACCGTGTACTTCATCGGCGCGGGCCCCGGCGCCGCCGACCTGATCACGGTGCGCGGCGCGCGCACGCTCGCCGCCTGCCAGGTGTGCCTGTACGCGGGCAGCCTGGTGCCTCGCGAGCTCCTGGCCGAGTGCCCGGACGACGCCCGTCTGGTGGACACCGCGCAGCTCGACATCGACGCGATCACCGCCGAACTGGTCGCCGCGCACCGGGCCGGGCACGACGTGGCGCGGCTGCACTCCGGCGACCCCTCGGTGTTCAGCGCGGTCAACGAGCAGATGCGCCGCCTGGACGAGGCGGGCGTGCCGTACGAGGTGGTCCCGGGCGTACCCGCGTTCGCCGCCGCGGCGGCGGCCCTCAAGCGTGAGCTGACCGTGCCGACCGTGGGCCAGACCGTCATCCTGACCCGGATCGCCCAGCGGGCCACCGCGATGCCCGAGGGCGAGGACCTGGCGACGCTCGGCCGCAGCGGCGCGCTGATCGTCCTGCACCTCGCGGCCCGCTACGTGGACCGCGTCGTCGAGGAGCTGCTGCCGCACTACGGCGCCGACTGCCCGGCCGCCGTCGTCGCCATGGCCTCACGCCCCGACGAACTCGTCCTGCGCGGAACCCTGGACGACATCGCCGCCCAGGTGAAGGCCGCGGGCGTCATCCGTACCGCCGTGATCATGGTCGGACGCACCCTGGGCGCCGAGCAGTTCCACGACAGCCACCTCTACTCGCCCGCCCGCGACCGCCACACCTGCTGACCGGGGCCTGTCCGGGCGGGTCACCGAACGGGGCTGCGCCCCACCACGTTCCCCGCCCGGTCGACGCAGATCACGTCCACCGCCACCGGCGCCCCCCGCAGCACCGACAGCGCCTCGTCCCGCGCCGCCACCGCCACCAGATCGCCCAGCGGCACCCCGCGCGCCTGGCACAGCTGGAGTGCGGCGAGACCGGTGTTGGCGACGGCGATCCCGGCGGCCAGGGACTCGTCGGCACCGCCGCGCCGGGCCAGCTCCGCCAGGTACGCCTTGTCGACCTGGGAGCGCCCGGAATGGAGGTCCAGATGCCCGGCGGCGAGCTTCGACAGCTTGGCGAACCCGCCGCAGATCGTGAGCCGGTCCACCGGGTGGCGGCGTACGTACTTGAGCACCGCGCCCGCGAAGTCGCCCATGTCCAGCAGCGCGATCTCCGGCAGCCCGTACTCGGCGACCACCGTCTTCTCCGACGTCGAGCCCGTGCACCCGGCGACGTGGGTGTGCCCGGCCGCGCGCGCCACGTCCACGCCCCGGCGGATCGAGTCGATCCACGCCGAGCAGGAGTACGGCACCACGACCCCGGTCGTACCGAGGATCGAAAGGCCGCCCAGGATGCCCAGGCGCGGGTTCCAGGTGGAGCGGGCGATCTCCTCGCCGTGGTCCACGCCGATCGTCACCTCGACGTCCCCGGTCCCGCCGTGCGCCGCCGCGACCTCCGCGATGTGCTCCCGGATCATCTGACGCGGCACCGGGTTCACCGCCGGTTCGCCGACGTCCAGCGGCAGCCCCGGCAGCGTCACCGTGCCCACACCGGGCCCGGCCCGGAACACCACGCCCGAGCCCGGCGGCAGCGCCCGCACGGTCACCCGCACCAGGGCACCGTGCGTCACGTCGGGGTCGTCGCCCGCGTCCTTCACCACGCCCGCCGTCGCCCGCCCGTCGCCCAGCTCCTCCACGGCCAGCGCGAACGCCGGGGTCTCGCCCTTGGGTAGCGCGATCGTCACCGGGTCCGGGAAGTCCCCGCTCAGCAGCGCCGTGTACGCGGCCGTCGCTGCGGCGGTCGCGCAGGCACCGGTCGTCCAGCCCGGCCGCAGACCGGTGTGCTTGAGTTGGGCGCCGCGCCCGCCTTTCGCCTCACTCAAGGATGCTCCCCGTGCACGTACTGATTCTGGGCGGGACGACGGAGGCCCGCCGGCTCGCCGAACTCCTGGTGGCCGGGCTGCCCGCCGGAAGCAGGGTCACCAGCTCGCTCGCGGGCCGGGTCGCCCGGCCGAAGCTGCCGCCCGGGGAGGTCCGGGTCGGGGGCTTCGGCGGAGCCGAGGGGCTCGCGGAGTGGCTCCGCTCGCACCGGGTGCACGCGCTCATCGACGCCACCCATCCTTTCGCCGGGACGATCACCTTCAACGCGGCCGTCGCGGCCGCCGCCGCCCATGTTCCCCTGCTCATGCTGCGCCGGCCCGGCTGGGTGCCCGGTGCCGGCGACGACTGGCACCCGGTCGGCTCCCTGGCCGAGGCGGCCGGGGCACTGCCCGTGCTGGGGCGGCGCGTGTTCCTCACCACGGGCCGCATGGGGCTCGCCGCCTTCGCGGGCCTGGACGACCTGTGGTTCCTGACGCGGTCCGTGGACGCCCCGGAACCGCCGTACCCGGCCCGGATGGAGACCCTGCTCGACCGGGGCCCCTTCACCCTGGAAGGCGAGCGGGAGCTGATCCGCCGCCACCGCGTCGACGTCCTCGTCACCAAGGACAGCGGCGGCGCCGCGACCGCCCCCAAACTGACCGCGGCCCGAGAGGCCGGCATCCCCGTGGTCGTCGTCCGCCGGCCACCGGTCCCCGAGGGGGGCGCGGTGGCCGGCAGCCCGGAAGAGGCCCTGGCCTGGCTGACGGATCAGCCCTCCGGGTAGCGGCGCGGCGTCCACACGATCTGCGTGCCGTCGCCCCGCCGCCCCCACCGGGTCTGCGACGACCCGACGATGAGGAGCGTGCGCATGTCCACCTCGTCCGGATCGAGGTCGGCCAGACGCACCGTCCGTACGCTCTCGGCCGGCCCGCCGACGTCCCGGCCGAGGACCACCGGCGTGTCCGGCGAGCGGTGTTCGAGGAGCAGGTCCCGCGCCTTGCCGACCTGCCACGTCCGGCTCCGCGAACCGGGGTTGTACAGCGCGAGCACCAGGTCCGCCGAGGCGGCGGCGGACAGCCGGCGCGCGATGACCTCCCACGGCTTGAGCCGGTCCGACAGCGAGATCGCCGCGTAGTCGTGGCCCAGCGGCGCACCCGCCCGGGCCGCCGCCGCGTTCGCCGCCGTCACCCCGGGCAGCACCCGCACCGGCACGTCCGCGTACTCCTCCTGCGACGCCACCTCCAGCACCGCCGTCGCCATGGCGAAGACCCCCGGGTCCCCGCCGGACACCACGGCGACCCGCCGCCCCCGCCGGGCCAGGTCGAGCGCGAACTCCGCCCGCTCCGACTCCACCTTGTTGTCCGAGCCGTGCCGTATCTGCCCCGGCCGGACCGGCACCCGGTCCAGGTACGTGGTGTAGCCGACCAGGTCGTCGGCGGCGGCCAGCGCCCCGCGCGTCTCGGGCGTCAGCCACAGCGGACCGGCCGGACCGGTGCCGACGACCGCCACCTCACCGTCGCCCGGGGAGCGCTCAGGGCGGGCGTCGATGCGGCTCGGCAGGACGGCGACCGCGAAGTACGGCACCGAACCGGCGTCCGTGTCCGCGAGGTCGCCCAGCCGCTCCCCGGCCATCGTGGCGCGCTCCACATAGCGGGCCTCGGGCAGGCGGCCGGACGCCTCGAACGCGCGGCGGACGGCGGGGAAGGTGCGGCCCAGCTTCATCACCACCGCCGCGTCGGTCGCGGCCAGCCTGGCGGTCAGCTCCTCCTCCGGCAGGGTGCCGGGCAGGATCGTCAGGACCTCCTCGCCCTCCGCGAGCGGGGTGCCGAGCCGGGCGGCGGCCGCGCTGACCGAGGTCACCCCGGGGATCACCTCGGTCGGGTAGCGGTCGGCCAGCCGCTTGTGCATGTGCATGTACGAGCCGTAGAACATCGGGTCGCCCTCGGCGAGCACGGCGACCGTGCGCCCCGCTTCCAGGTGCACGGCGAGCCGGGCCGCCGACTCGGTGTAGAAGTCCTCCATGGCGCCCCGGTAGCCGCCGGGGTGGTCCGTGGTCTCCGTCGTGACGGGGTAGACCAGGGCCTCCTCGATGTGGTCGGCGCGCAGGTGCTCCGCCGCGATGGACCGGGCGATCGACCGGCCGTGCCGGGCGCTGTGGTAGGCCACGACGTCCGCCTCGGCGATGACCTCCACCGCGCGCAGGGTCATCAGGGCGGGGTCGCCGGGGCCGAGCCCGACGCCGTAGAGCCGTCCCGTCGGCCGCTCGCCCGGCTGTCCGGCCCGCTCCCCGCCCGGCTGTCCCGTCTGCTGCTCGCTCACGGTCACTCTTCCTCGCTGGCGATGGCGTTGAGCGCGGCGGCCGCGATGGCGCTGCCGCCGCGCCGGCCGCGCACGATGAGGTGGTCGAGCCCCGACGGGTGGGCGGCCAGGGCGTCCTTGGACTCGGCGGCGCCGACGAACCCGACCGGGACACCGATGACGGCGGCGGGGCGCGGGGCCCCCTCCTCGATCATCTCGAGCAGCCGGAACAGGGCGGTCGGCGCGTTCCCGACGGCCACGACCGCCCCGTCGAGCCGGTCCCGCCACAGTTCGAGGGCGGCCGCCGAGCGGGTCGTGCCCAGCTCCTTCGCCAGCCCGGGCACCGCCGGGTCGGACAGGGTGCACACCACCTCGTTGTCCGCGGGCAGCCGCTTGCGGGTGACCCCGCTGGCGACCATGGCCACATCGCACAGGATGGGCGCCCCTGCCCGCAGCGCCGCGCGTGCGCGGGCTACCGCGTCGGGTGTGTAGCCGAGGTCGCGTACGAGGTCGACCATCCCGCAGGCGTGGATCATCCGGACCGCGACCTGGCTCACGTCCGCGGGCAGACCGGCGAGGTCCGCCTCCGCCCGGATGGTGGCGAAGGACTGGCGATAGATGGCCGGTCCGTCCTTCTCGTACTCGTACACAGTGGTGTCGCTCTCTTCTCAGGGCGGGGGGTCGGACAGGAAAAGTGTGGGGAAGGGTGGATCAGGTGTGAGGGTTACGGGCCGCTGCCACCGCGTCTGCCAGCGCGCCGGGGTCGCCGGCGACGCGGACCGGCTCCTCGCGCCGCCCACCGTCCCGTACGACGGACACCCGGTAACCGCCGTCCGGGCCGGCGACGACGTCGACCCACGTACCGCGTGGGTGTCCGCACCGCCGTTCGCACCCGGACCAGTGGACGGGCAGGGCGCGGTCGGCCGATCCGGCACGCAGGGCTGACGTGGCGTCACCCCGTACATCGGCCAGGGACTTCGCGCACCCCGGCCGTCCGATGCACGCGTTCACGCCGGACCACGGCGAGCCGGGCCCGGTGACGAGGCCCACGGCCTCCAACGCGCCGAGCGCCCCGGACACCCGCTCCCGCCGGACCCCGGGCACGACGGCTCCGCGCCACGGAGTGAGCCGCAGTTCGCCGGCGCCGTGGTCCCGGGCGACGTCCGTCAGCGCCCGCCACCGCACCGCGTCCGCCCGCCCGAGGGGCAGCCCGACCGACAGCGCGTCGGTGGCGCCGGGCCCCGCCACCACACCGGGCAG
This sequence comes from Streptomyces sp. SAS_281, assembly GCF_052542855.1. Classification (NCBI taxonomy): domain Bacteria; kingdom Bacillati; phylum Actinomycetota; class Actinomycetes; order Kitasatosporales; family Streptomycetaceae; genus Streptomyces; species Streptomyces sp. SAS_281. Next base: position 30,832 of record NZ_JBMNDO010000018.1, on the reverse strand, counting down.
CGGGGGAGCCCCACCCGGCACCGGTACGGTCCCGAGGGAGACGGGCAGCCCCGCCGCACCCAGCCTCCGTACCACCTCGGCGAGCAACGGCCCGGCACCCCCGGAGAGGTCGGCGACCCGCCACGCACCGGAACCGGAAGCGTCCGCCATGGACAGGAACACCGTCGCCGCCAGCAACGCGGCGCGCGGCGCCTCGTCACCCGGAATCCGGGCCACCGACTCCAGGGCCCCGATGCGCAGCTCCACGTCCCCGTCCGCCCGCGCCCGCAGCGTCACATCCGCGCCCAGCGCGTCCACATCGCCGCGCCCGTCGTCCAGCGCGAACAGGAAGCGGCCCGACAGGCCGACCGCTTCCTCGCTCGCGCACACCAGCGCGTCCAGCGCGGACAGCCACGGGCGGACATCCCGCTCGCCGCGACCGTCGAGCCCGGACAGCGGAGAGGCCACCACATTGCGGACCCGCTCATGCCGCGCGGAGGGCAAAAGGCCCATTTCGTACATCCGGGAGGCCAGTTCACCCCCGCACTCCGCGTCCAGACCGCGCAGCTGCACATTGCCGCGCGAAGTGAGATACAGCTCACCATCGCCCAGCTCCACCGCCAACTCCCGCAGCCCGTCCGCCTGGTCCGCGCTCAGCACGCCACCGGGCACCCGGACCCGCGCCAACGCCCCGTCGTCCGCCCGGTGCAGGCGCAGCGCACCGGGGCAGGCGTCGCCGCGGGACCGGAAACGGGCGTCGTCGGGCTGGGCGAAATGGGGGGCTGGGGGAGGCATGGCGGCGAGCATACCGACCATCTCATCCGATCCGTATGACCCGCCGGGCGCCCCGGCCCGTACTATGCCTGCGGGGCCCGTCTTCGCGGACGGACCCCGGCGGGCCTCCGGGCCCGTCGTCGCCACAGACGGCGACAGGGGAGGAAGCCCGGTGCGATTCCGGCGCGGTCCCGCCACTGTGAGCCCGGCCCCACCAGGCCGGGCGAGTCAGGAACTCCCTTCCCCGCACGTTCGGCAGGTCCGAGCAGGGGATCTCGACACCGCCCGGGGCGTGGACACCCCGAGGAAGGCCAGACGCCGCATGATCCTGCTCCTGTCGACGTCCGACACCGACCTGCTCAGCGCCCGCGCCTCCGACGGACCGGTCCGCTACCGGTACGCGAACCCCTCACGCCTCCCGCTCCAGGACCTGCCCGCCCTCCTGGACGGCGCCGACCTCGTCGTCGTACGCCTCCTCGGCGGCATCCGTGCCTGGCAGGACGGCCTCGACCAGCTCCTCGCCACCGGCCGCCCCGTCGTCGTCCTCACCGGTGAACAGGCCCCCGACGCCCAGCTGATGGCCGCGTCCACCGTCCCCATCGGCATCGCCGCCGAGGCCCACGCCTACCTCGCGCACGGCGGCCCCGCCAACCTGGACCAGCTCGCCCGCTTCCTCTCCGACACCGTCCTGCTCACCGGCCACGGCTTCGAACCGCCCGCCGCCGCACCCTCCTGGGGCCCGCTGGAGCGCACACCCCGGGCGGCCGGGGAGGGCGCCCCCACGGTGGCGGTGCTCTACTACCGCGCCCACCACATGAGCGGCAACACCGCGTTCATCGAGACCCTGTGCCGGGCCGTCGAAGCCGCGGGCGCCAAGGCCCTGCCGCTGTACGTCGCATCCCTGCGCGCCCCGGAACCCGCACTCATCGAGACCCTGCGCGGCGCCGACGCGATCGTCACCACGGTCCTCGCGGCCGGCGGCACCCGGCCCGCCGAGGCATCGGCCGGCGGCGACGACGAATCCTGGGACGCGGGCGCGCTCACCGCGCTCGACGTGCCGATCCTCCAAGCCCTCTGCCTGACCGGCTCCCGGGCCGACTGGGAGGGCAACGACGAGGGCGTGTCCCCGCTCGACGCCGCCAGCCAGATCGCCGTGCCCGAGTTCGACGGCCGCCTGATCACGGTCCCGTTCTCCTTCAAGGAGATCGACGAGGACGGCCTGCCCGCCTACGTCGCCGACGACGAACGCGCCGCCCGCGTGGCCGGCATCGCCGTACGGCACGCCCGGCTGCGCCACATCCCGAACGCCGAGAAGCGCGTCGCGCTCGTCCTCTCCGCGTACCCGACCAAGCACTCCCGTATCGGCAACGCCGTCGGGCTCGACACCCCGGCCAGCGCGGTCGCCCTGCTGCGCCGACTGCGCGAGGAGGGCTACGACTTCGGTACGGAGGAGGTCCCCGGCCTCGCCTCCGGCGACGGTGACGAGCTGATCTACGCCCTCATCGAGGCGGGCGGCCACGACCAGGCATGGCTCACCGAGGAACAGCTCGCCCGCAACCCGGTCCGCATCCCCGCCGCCGACTACCGCCGCTGGTACGCCACCCTGCCCGCCGAACTCCGCGAGGCCGTCGAGGAGCACTGGGGCCCGCCGCCCGGCGAGATGTTCGTGGACCGCTCCCGCAACCCGGAGGGCGACATCGTGCTCGCGGCCCTGCGCCGGGGCAACCTGCTCATCCTCATCCAGCCCCCGCGAGGCTTCGGCGAGAACCCGATCGCGATCTACCACGACCCGGATCTGCCGCCCTCGCACCACTACCTGGCCGCCTACCGCTGGATCGCCGCCCGCGCCGACGACAACGGCTTCGGCGCCGACGCCATGATCCACCTCGGCAAGCACGGCAACCTGGAATGGCTGCCCGGCAAGAACGCGGGCCTGTCCGCCTCCTGCGGCCCCGACGCGGCGCTCGGCGACCTCCCGCTGATCTACCCGTTCCTCGTCAACGACCCGGGCGAGGGCACCCAGGCCAAGCGCCGGGCACACGCCACGCTCGTGGACCACCTGGTGCCGCCGATGGCCCGGGCCGACAGCTACGGGGACATCGCCCGCCTCGAACAACTCCTGGACGAGCACGCCCAGATCGCCGCCATGGACCCGGCCAAGCTGCCGGCCGTCCGCGCCCAGATCTGGACCCTGATCCAGGCCGCGAAGCTCGACCACGACCTGGGCGTCGAGGACCGCCCGGAGGACGAGGGCTTCGACGACTTCATCATGCATCTGGACGGCTGGCTCTGCGAGATCAAGGACGTCCAGATCCGCGACGGCCTCCACGTCCTGGGCGCCGCGCCGACCGGGGCCGCCCGCGTCAACCTGATCCTGGCCATCCTCCGCGCCCGCCAGATCTGGGGCGGCACGACGTCCCTGCCGGGCTTGCGCGAGGCGTTGGGCCTGGACGAGTCGGCGGCGACGCGCACGGACGCGGACGCGGTGGAGGAGCAGGCCCGCGCCCTGGTCCAGGCGATGGAGGACGCGGACTGGGACCCGTCAGCACTTCAAGCCCCTGCGGCGGGCGATCAGCCAGATCAAGCCCCTGCGGCGATTGAGCAGCGGGGTCCGGGGCAGAGCCCCGAGTCCACGACCCGCACACCGCTCCACGACCTGACCCCGGACGTGGCGGCCATCCTCGACTTCGCGGCCGGAGAGGTCGCCCCCCGCCTGGCCAGGACCACCGACGAACTGGACCACTGCGTACACGCCCTCAACGGGCGCTTCGTCCCCGCGGGCCCCTCGGGTTCACCTCTCCGGGGCCTCGTCAACGTGCTCCCCACCGGCCGGAACTTCTACTCCGTCGACCCGAAGGCCGTCCCCTCCCGCCTCGCCTGGGAGACCGGCCAGGCCCTCGCCGACTCGCTCCTCACCCGCTACCGCGCGGACAACGGCGACTGGCCGGTGTCCGTCGGCCTCTCCCTCTGGGGCACGAGCGCCATGCGCACCGCGGGCGACGACGTCGCGGAGGCGTTCGCCCTGCTCGGCGTGCGCCCGGTCTGGGACGACGCCTCGCGCCGCGTCACCGGCCTCGAACCGATCCCCGCGGCCGAGCTCGGCCGTCCCCGCATCGACGTGACCCTCCGCATCAGCGGCTTCTTCCGCGACGCGTTCCCGCACACCATCGGCCTCCTGGACGACGCCGTGCGGCTGGCCGCCTCGCTGGACGAACCCGCCGAGCTCAACCACGTACGGGCGCACGCCCAGGCCGACCTGGCCGAGCACGGGGACGAGCGCCGGGCCACCACCCGTATCTTCGGCTCGCGCCCCGGCACGTACGGCGCCGGGCTGCTCCAGCTCATCGACTCGCGCGACTGGCGCACCGACGCCGACCTCGCCGAGGTCTACACGACGTGGGGCGGCTACGCCTACGGCCGCGACCTGGACGGCTGCCCGGCCCGGGAGGAGATGGAGACCGCGTACAAGCGCATCGCGGTCGCCGCGAAGAACACCGACACCCGCGAGCACGACATCGCGGACTCCGACGACTACTTCCAGTACCACGGGGGAATGGTCGCCACGGTCCGCGCACTGCGGGGCACCGCCCCGGAGGCGTACATCGGGGACTCGACCCGCCCCGAGACGGTCCGCACGCGCACGCTGACCGAGGAGACCTCCCGCGTCTTCCGCGCCAGGGTCGTCAACCCCAAGTGGATCGAGGCGATGCGCCGCCACGGCTACAAGGGAGCCTTCGAGCTGGCCGCGACCGTCGACTACCTCTTCGGGTACGACGCCACGACGGGCGTGGTCGCGGACTGGATGTACGACAAGCTGACCGAGACCTACGTCCTGGACCCGGCCAACCGCGCCTTCCTCGAACAGGCCAACCCGTGGGCCCTGCACGGCATCGCGGAACGCCTCCTGGAAGCGGAGTCGCGCGGTATGTGGGCCAAGCCCGACCCGGCCGTGCTCGAAGCGCTGCGCCAGGTGTTCCTGGAGACGGAAGGAAACCTGGAGGGCGAGGAGTAGACCGTCAGCCGGCGGTGCCGGGCTTCACACCCCATACGTGGACGACGTCGTCGAGCGCGAGCAGGTCCCACAGCTTCGCCGCGTCGTCCACCGTCAGGTTGACGCAGCCCGCCGACCCGCCGCCGTCGTACAGGTCGCCCGGGTGCCCGTGCAGCGCCTGACCGCCGTCGAAGAACTGCGAGTACGGCATGGGGGCGTCGTCGTAGATGTCGGAGACGTGGTCGCGGTCGCGCCAGTAGATGGTGTGCCGGCCGGGCCGCGTCTCCTCCGTGTCGCGACCGGTGCGGATGGGCACGGGCCCGAAGACGACCTTCTTCCCCTTCTGCACCCACAGCAGTTGGCGGTCCATGTCGACGCAGGTCACCCGGCCGTTCTCGACGGGGCAGTTCCCGGCGGCGTTCGGATTCGGCGTCGCTTCGACCACGAGCATCGCGCGGTACGTGCCGAGGTCGGCGAACCCGTCGGGGTGCGGGCGGCCCCGCTCGGTCTGGAAGGACCGGATGGCCCGGCAGTCGGCGTCGGACTGGCGGCCGTCGACGGGCAGTCCGAGGTGGGTCTCCAGCCGGCGCTGGTACGGCCCGGCCGGCGCGGTGCACGCGGCGTCGCGGCCGGGGGACGCGGCCGACGGGGCCGCGGTGCAGAGCAGCGCCATGGTCGCCGTGGCGACGGCGGCACCGATGAGGCGGTGGGGACGGGACACGAGCGGGCCTCCTGCGGGATCAACGGAACGGTGTGAAGCCGAGCCAATCAACACGAACGCCCGGCCGCCCACGAGTGGGCGGCCGGGTGGGTGAGCGCGTCAGCCGCGAGCGGCCTTGTGCGTGTCGTCCTTGCAGTCCTTGCCCTTGCACGGCTCACCGCGGTCGTTGGCCAGCTCCACGGTGACGCCCTCCTCGCTGTTCTCCTCCGTCACCTCGAACGGACCCGAGACCGGGTTCGCCGGCAGGACGTAGCCCTCCGGAACGGCGATCTCGCGGAGGTAGTACTCACCGAGCGGAAGGTCGTCGAAGGTGCACTGCCCGTCCTGGCCGGTCGAGCAGCCCGCGTCCGCGAGGGTGTCGGGGTTCGCCCCGCCCGTCTGGAGCCCGGGCACGTCGTTGCTCTCGCGCCACAGCTCGAAGACGGCCCCGGGCAGCGGCTCCCCGTTCTTCGCGTCCGTCTTGTCCAGCGTCAGCGAACCGGTCACCGGCGGCACGGGCGTGCGGCTGTTGACGGCTTCGGTCTGGACGCCGTCCTCGGCGTTGTCCTCGGTGAGGGTGAGGGGTCCGAAGACGTTGGGGTCGGGGAGGTCGTAGCCGTCGGGGGCCCCGGTCTCGCGCCAGTAGTAGGTGCCGGGGACCGTGGTCGCGGTGCAGACGCCGCCGGCGGGGGTGGTGCAGTCCGAGACGTGGGTGTCGGGGTTGATGCCGATCGTCTGGAGACCCGGCGTGTTGTTGGTCTCGCGCCACAGTTCGAAGTCGGCCCCGGCGAGCGGTGCCCCGGTGTCGGCGTCGGTCTTGCGGACGCGGACCTCACCGGTCACCGGCGGCACGGGCGTGCGGCTGTTGACGGCTTCGGCCCGGACGCCCTGGCCCGCGTTGTCCTCGGTCAGGACCAGCGGTCCGAATACGTCGGGGTCCGGCAGCTCGTAGCCGTCCGGGGCCGCGGTCTCGCGCCAGTAGTACGTACCCACGGTCGTCGTGTCGGAGCAGACACCGTTCGCCGGGGTGGTGCAGTCGGAGACATGGGTGTCGGGGTCGGCGCCGCCGGTCTGGAGGCCGGGCACGTCGTTGGTCTCGCGCCACAGCTCGAAGTCGGCCCCGGCCAGCGGGTCACCCGTCTCGGCGTCGGTCTTCAGCACGCTCACCGCGCCCGTCACCGGCTGCGGACCACCGCAGTCCGGGAGGTCGCCGTTGAACGGGTAGGCGTGGAACTCCACCCCGGCGTTCTCGCTCGTGTGGGTGAGCGAACCGGTGGTGAAGAACCTGCCGTTCATGCCGGGCAGGCTCACGGTGCTCATCGACGCCTGCTCGCCCACCAGCACGCTGCCCTGGAACTGCCCGGACCCCTCGAAGGACGCTGTGGTGGCGTCGGGCAGGTTCCACAGCAGCCGCTCGCGGTACTGGCCCAGCGTGTCGCTGCCGCTGGTGGTGTTGATGACACGGTTCTCCCCGATCACGTTGACCAGGATCGTCGCGTCGTCGGGGATGCCCTCGAACTCGATGGACTGGCTTCCGTTGGGGGAGTTCGGATTGACCAGGTCGAAGTCGACGTTGAACACCTGGAGGCCGGACGTCCCGTCGCCGGTGAACAGCGTCCGGTAGCCCTCGTTGACCGCGGTCCCGGTCGGCGTCCGGGTCTCGCCGTCCGGCCGCGCGTAGCACTGGCTGGCCGCCGTGAGCTCGTCGCGCAGGCCCGCGTACGGGGCCGTCGCGTCGTCGTCCTGGATGGTCCTCCCGGTGACGGTCCCGGTCAGCGCGCCCGCGTAGCGCACGGTGCCCAGCTCGTCGACGAGGCCGCCCGTCGTGTCCAGGGTCTGCCCGGGGGCGATGGTCACGTCCCCGCCGGCGGCCAGGAAGTCCGAGTCGACGGGCGGCGCGACGCGCGACCCCACCCCGACGATCCCGAGGTTGTACAGCCCGCCCGCTTCCGTGTTCTTGTTCTGGTCGAAGTCGTCGAGCACGACGACCCGGCCCTCGGCCTCCGCCGCACGCCCCCGGACGAGGAAGTCGTCGCCCACGAAGATGTTGATCGCGTCGTCCCGGCCCGCGATGTCCCCGTTGTTGACCGGCGGGAACGGGTCCGGGCAGTCGCCCGGCACGCACGGCCCGAGACCTCCGGGCAGCGTGGCGGCAGCTGCCGGCGTCGCGCCCAGGCCGAAGGTGAAGGCGGGGACGACGGCCGCCAGGACAGCACAGGCCGCACCCGTGGTGCGAGCGCGCGAACGCAGCGCGGCTAGGCGTTGGGGCATGGGTTTCATGGCGGCATCCTGGGCGGCCGGGGCCCCCGCTCCGCGCGCGACACGAGCCGTTGCGCCATGCGGTGGGGCGGGGCCACCCGGACGGAGGGGCGGATGCGGCGGGGCGGGGCACCCGGCCCCAGACCCCGCCGCAACCGCCCCTCCCGCCCCCGGTCAGGCCGGGCCGGTCCAGAGCTGGTTGTCACTGCCGTAGCAGGTCCAGAGTTGGAGCCGGGTGCCGTTGGCCGAGCTGGGCCCGGTCGCGTCCAGGCATTTCCCGGACGCGGGGTTCAGCAGTTCGCCGGTGCTCCGGTGCTGCCAGACCTGTGCCCCTGAGCCGTTGCAGTCGTAGAGCTGCACCTTCGTGCCGTTCGCGGTTCCGGCCGCGGCGACGTCCAGGCACTTGCCGAGCGCCCTCAGCGTGCCGTCGGAGCCGGCCGTCCACCGCTGGGCCCCGGAGCCGTTGCAGTCGTAGAGCTGGACCGCCGTGCCGTTGGCGGAACCGGCGCCCGCCACGTCGACGCACTTGCCGCCGTAGCCGGTGATCCGGCCGGTGGCGCCGTCGGGCGGGGTGACCGGGCCGCCGTCCTGCCCGGCGGCCCAGGCGATCTCCTGGAGCAGGAGCTGGTTCTGCCGGTCGCTGGCGAAGGTGGAGGAGAGGGTGGTGTTCGTCCCGTAGTCCATCGCGTTGTGGCCGAAGTTGTTGTAGACCATCCGGTAGTCGCGGTTCGACCACACGATCGGGTAATCCCCGCTGTACCAGGTTTGGTCGGGGTCGGTGCCGATGGGGAACGTCGAGGGCGCCATGGAGGCGAGGACGTCGATGGCGGGGTTCTTCCGCAGGTCGTTCTGCCAGCTGTACCACTCGCTGACCGACGAGGTGATGGTGGCCGGAAGCCCCGCCGTCGCCGGGTGCCCCGGGTCGTCCACGCGCAGCGTCTCCTGCGTGGGGCCCCAGGTGTTGGACCGGAAGGTGCCGGTGCCGAGGAAGGTGTCGTGGTACCAGGGCCAGTCGCTGGTGTCCGTGTTGAACGCGGACACGTGGAAGCCGACGAACCCGCCGCCGTTCCGCACGTACGTCTCGAAGGCGGAGCGCTGCGCGGCGGTGTGCGGGTAGTTGTCGAGGAACATCACCACCTGGTAGCCGGCCAGCTCGGAGCTGTTGAGCCGGTTCCAGTCGGTCGTGGCGGTGTACGTGAAGCCGTGGGCGGCGCCCTGCTGGGCGAACCAGGCGTTCGCCTCGTGGTCGAAGCTGATGTGCGCCGCGTCGTACGTGCCGTCGTAGAGGGCCAGCACCCGGAACGTACCGGCGGCGGGGGCGGAGTGGGCCGGGGCGGCCTGCAGGCCCAGCACGAGGGCGGCCAGGGCGAGGAGCCGGAGCAGGAGTGCGGTGCCGTGTCTGACGCGCATGGGGGACTCCCGAGGTGGGCGGTGGAGCGCAGCGGCTGAGCAAACCGGAGTCTGCGCGTGTACACGACAGCCCGTCAAGGAATCTGTCAGGAAACTTTCCTGGCAGAAAATCGCGCACAACTCGAACGCTGCATGTCAGCGGGGGTGACCTGCGACTTCAAAAGACGTACGGGGGTCCTGCGGTTTCCCGTGATCACGGGCGAAGTGTCTACAGAGGGTGAAATACCGGCTCACGCAAGGGGGTTGACGGGCGGTCGGCGACGCCTCTAGCTTCACGGCTTGAAATAAGGCCGGACGTGTTTCCTGTCATGCACCTGATTGCCTACCCCCCCGCCCGCCACAGGAAGGCTCCCCATGCCTCATCCGCCCCACCGCCGCCGCAGACGGCGAACCGCCCCCCTGGCCATGGCGCTGTCCGCCACGCTGGCCGCCGCCGGGGCCCTGGTCGCCCTCGGCTCGGGGACCGCCGGCGCCGCGACCCCCGGCGCCCTGACCAACACCGGCAACGGCAAGTGCCTCGACGTCACCGACGGTTCGACCGCCGACGGCACGCCCGCCCAGATGTGGACGTGCTACCCCGGCAGCCAGAACCAGAGCTGGACCCTGAACAGCGACGGCTCGCTGACCGCGAAGGGCAAGTGCCTGGACCTGGCCGCGAACAGCACGGCCAACGGCACCGCCGTCCACCTGTGGACCTGCTACGGGAGCGTCGCCACCCAGAAGTGGCGGCTGACCTCCGCCGGAGACCTGGTCAACACCGCCGCGAACAAGTGCCTGGACATCAAGGACAACAGCAACGCGGACGGCGCCCGCCTCCAGGTCTGGGACTGCGCGGGCACCGGCAACCAGAAGTGGAGTTACTCCGGCGCGGTGGACCCCACCGACCCCACGGACCCGCCCACGGGTGACAACCCGGACCTCGGCCCGAACACGGTGGTCTTCGACCCGTCGATGTCCGCCTCGGCCATCCAGTCCAAGCTGAACAGCATCTTCAGCCGGCAGCAGTCCAACCAGTTCGGCTCCGAGCGCTACGCGGTGCTGTTCAAGCCCGGCACGTACAGCGCGGACGTCAACGTCGGCTTCTACACCCAGGTCGCCGGCCTCGGACTGTCCCCGGACGCGGTGAACATCAACGGCGCCGTCCACGCCGAGGCCGACTGGTTCCAGGGCAATGCCACCCAGAACTTCTGGCGCGACGCCGAGAACCTTTCCGTCACGCCCAACGGCGGCAGCGACCGCTGGGCCGTCTCGCAGGCGGCCCCGTACCGGCGCATGCACGTACGCGGGAACCTCAAGCTGGACGACGGCGGCTGGTCCAGCGGCGGCTTCATCTCCGACTCGAAGATCGACGGGCAGATCCAGTCGGGCAGCCAGCAGCAGTTCCTGACCAAGAACACCAGGATGGGCTCCTGGTCCGGCTCCAACTGGAACATGGTCTTCGTCGGCGACCAGGGTGCCCCCGCCCAGTCCTTCCCGACCTACACCACCGTCGCCTCCGCCCCGGTCAACCGCGAGAAGCCCTTCCTGTACGTGGACGACGCGGGCGCCTGGAAGGTCTTCGTCCCCGCCGCCCAGACCAACGCATCGGCCACCACCTGGAGCGGCAAGACCCAGGCGGGCTCCTCGCTCCCGCTGGACGACTTCTACATCGCCAGGCCCGGCGCGAGCGCGGCCGACATGAACGCCGCCCTGGCCGCCGGCAAGAACCTCCTGGTCACCCCGGGCGTCTACCACCTCAACCAGACGCTCAACGTCACCCGCCCCGACACCGTCGTCCTCGGCATGGGCCTCGCCACGCTCATTCCGGACAACGGCATCACCGCGCTGACCACCGCTGACGTGGACGGCATCAAGATCGCGGGCGTCCTCGTAGACGCCGGTACGACGAACTCCCAGACCCTGATGCGGATCGGGCCCGACGGCTCGTCGGCGAACCACGCCGCCAACCCCGTCACGCTCAACGACGTGTTCTTCCGCATCGGCGGCGCGACCGTCGGCAAGGCCACCCAGTCGCTGGTCGTCAACACCAGCAACACGATCATCGACCACACCTGGATCTGGCGCGCCGACCACGGCAACGGCGGCACGGTCGGCTGGAACACCAACACCGCGGACACCGGGCTCGTCGTCAACGGCCAGAACGTCACCGCGTACGGCCTGTTCGTGGAGCACTACCAGAAGACCCAGGTCATCTGGAACGGCAACGGGGGCCGCACGTACTTCTTCCAGAACGAGCTGCCGTACGACCCGCCCGACCAGAGCGCCTGGAGGAACGGGAACACCAACGGCTACCCGGCGTACAAGGTCGGCGCGTCCGTGACCAGCCACGAAGCGTGGGGCCTCGGCAGCTACGCGTACTTCAACGCCAATCCGGCGGTGGTCGAGGACCACTCCTTCGAGGTGCCCCAGACCTCCGGCGTGAAGTTCCACGACATGGTGACCGTCGTCCTCGGCGGCGCCGGAACGATCAGCCACATCATCAACAGCACCGGGGCGGCGGTCACGCCCAGCAGCAACGTCGCGTACCTCACCACCTACCCGTAGACCGGAGGGACCCCCCATGCCCAGATCCCGCAGCAGATGGCTCACCGCCCTGCTCGGCGTCGTGCCCCTGGCCGCCGCCGGCCTGGTCGCCACGGCCGCAGCCCCCGCATCCGCCGCCGCCAACCCCGGCCCCGGCTTCCCCGCGCACTACGCGGCTCCGTACGCGGAGATGTGGAACAGCCCGTCCAGCCTGATGAACGCGTACAACGCGACCGGAAACAAGTACTACACGCTCGCCTTCATCGTCAGCCAGGGCACCTGCAACGCCACCATCAACGGCGACACCCCGGTCACCGACTCCGGCTGGAACAACGCCATCAACAGCCTCCGCGCGGTCGGCGGCGACGTGATCGCGTCCTTCGGCGGCGCGAGCGGCAGCGAACTCGCCTCCTGCGGCACGGTCTCCGCGATGCAGGCCCAGTACAAGAAGGTCATCGACCAGTTCAACCTGACCCGCATCGACCTCGACATCGAGGGCAGCACCCTCGACAACACCGCCGCCAACGACCGCCGCAACCAGGCGCTGGCCAACCTCCAGAAGGACTACGCGGCCCAAGGCCGCAAGCTGGACGTCGACTTCACCCTCCCGGTCAGCCCCAGCGGCCTGGAGTCCAACGGCATCGCGCTCCTGAAGAACGCCAAGAGCCACAACCTCAACGTCAACCTGGTCAACATCATGACCATGGACTACGGCCCCGCCATGGACATGGGCCAGGCCGCGATCAGCGCCGCGAACGGACTGCACACCCAGCTCGGCCAGATCTGGACCGACAAGTCCTCCGCCCAGCTGTGGGCGATGGAGGGCAACTGCCCGATGATCGGAATCAACGACACCGCCGCGGAGGTCTTCACCGTCCAGGACGCCCAGGAACTCGAAGCCTTCGCCGCGAGCAAGGGCATCCAGGAACTCACCTTCTGGTCCCTGGGCCGCGACAACCAGGGCCAGAGCGGCACCCCGCAGAGCACCTGGCAGTTCACCAACAGCTTCAAGGCCATCACGGGCGGCGGCGGCCCCGTCGACCCACCGGCGGGCACGACCACCATCAAGGGCTACGGCGGCAAATGCGTCGACGTCGCCGGTGCCGGCAGCGCCAACGGCACCAAGGTCGACCTCTACACCTGCAACGGCACGTCGGCCCAGCAGTGGACCCGTGACGGCAACACCTTCCGTGCCTTGGGCAAGTGCCTCGACGTCACGGCGGCCGGCACCGCCAACGGCACCAAGGTCCAGCTCTACGACTGCAACGGCTCCGGCGCCCAGTCCTGGACCACCGGCGCCAACGGCAGCCTGGTGAACTCCGGTTCGGGCAAATGCCTCGACGTCACGGACTGGAGCACCACGGACGGCAACCAGCTCCAGATCTGGACGTGCGGCGGCACGGCGAACCAGTCCTGGACCCTGGCGTAGCACCTGACGCCCCGGCCCGGCGCGATCGGACTCACCCGCAGCGGTGATGCCGGTCGCGCCAGGCCCGTGGCGACATCCCGCGGGACAGCACGGTGTACAGATGCCGTACGGAGATGCTGCGCGCGGCCGCGATGCGCGCCGCCGCGTCCCAGGCCTGGTCCTCGCAGGCGAGAGCCCCCGCCGGTCCATTGCGGTCCGGCGGGGCTCTGGTGCGTACAGACGCGGCCTGTACTACTTCGCCGTGGCGAGTCCGACGAACCCGGCCCAGGCGTTCTGCGATACGTGGAGGACGGGTCCGGCCGCGTCCTTGGAGTCACGCACGTGCACGGCTCCGGCAGCGGTCGCGACCTCGATGCAATCGCCGCCCTCGGCGCCGCTGTAGCTGCTCTTGAACCAGGCGAGGGGCTCAGCGTTGTTCATAGCTCTCCCAGCAACTTCTCGATGAACGCCAGTGACTCTCGCGGGGTGAGAGCCTGCGAACGGATGATCCCATAGCGCGCTGCGGCGAACGCCGCCTGCTTCGGGTCCGTCTCCAGCGAACTCGTTCCCTGTGCCTCGACGTACAGGAACTTCTTGCCGTCCTCGCGAGTGACGACGGTGAACGGCCCGTCCACACCCGAGTTTTCCACCGAGTCGAGCGGCATGACCTGAAGCTCGACGTTCCGCCGCTGGCCGATCAGAAGAAGGTGCTCCAGCTGGCCTCGCAGTACCTCAGTGCCGCCAAACTTCCGGCGCAGCACCGACTCGCACATGACGAAGCTGAGGAGCGGCGCGGGGCGGCGGTCGAAGATCTCCTGGCGGGCCAGCCGGGCCGTCACTCGCTGCTCGATGATCTCTGAGTCGAGAACAGGACGCCGGAGAGCAAGAACCGCCCGCATGTACTCCTCTGTCTGGAGGAGCCCCTTCACGACCAGCGTGTCGTACGACAGCAGCTCGATCGCCTGCTTCTCCAACTGGGCCATGCCCTGGAAGAACACCGGGTACTGCGCGTTCTCCACCGGCTCCTTCCACACCGTCAGCAGGTTGTCCGCGCCCAGCTCCTTGTCCGCCTTGTCGATCGCCCTCGGCGGCGGGATCCTCCGGCCCTGCTCGAAGGAGGCGATGGTGGACGCCGAGTACCCCAGGCGTCGGCCCAGCTCGTCCCGCTGCATGCCCGCCCGTACGCGTAAGGTCTTCAGGCTCTGCCCGAAAGCAATGACCACATCCTGGCCCGCCTTGTCCGCCGCTTGGACGCCGTCCATCTCCCCGGGCCCCACCCGTTCAGCCGTCATCGCACCCTGCCTCGCTCGATCGCGCCGTGTTCCGCGTACCGGTGCCGTCAGCGCGCGTACAAGGAGATCGCGTCGGTGCGTCACCACTGGTCACGCTACGCCACGGCGAGGACTCTCGTAGCCATGACGAGCAACATCGACAGCCCCCACCGCACCTCGCAACCCACCCACCTATTCCCCCACTTGGGTACCCCGAGCTTCGACATGCGGTTCACCTCCACGCCCCGGGGCGCCAGGCTGGCCCGCCGCCTGTCGGCGGTCCGGCTGGACGCGTGGGGTCTGCCGTACGGGACGGAGACGCACGAGGCGGTCGTCCTGATCACGGCGGAGCTGACGGCGAACGCGGTGCGCCACGGCCACGTGCAGGGCAGGGACTTCCACCTGCTGCTGCGCGTCGTGGAGCGCCCCGGTCCTACGGCCCGGATCGAGGTGACCGACACCCGGGGCGAACGCGTCCCGCCCCGCCCCGGCAAGCTCGCGGCGGCGGGCCTCGCGGACGACGGCCGCGGCCTGCTGCTGGTCGAGGGCCTGGCCACGCGCTGGGGCTGGTACCCGAGGAAGCAGGCACCGGGGAAGACGGTGTGGGCGGAGTACGAGCTGACGGCCGGCGGCGCGGATTAGCATGCGGGCATGGGACCGAGGACGGCACAGGCGGCGTACGTGAACGGCGAGGTCGCTCCGGACCTGTCGGCCACGCGATGACCAGCTTCCTGACCCACCGGGCGCACGTGCACGATGCCGGTCATCCCGTACACCGCCGCCACAACGCACTGCGGACCTGCCTCACCGTCTTCGCTCCGTACGGCCTCCGGGCGACGTACCACCACCTCACCCTCAGCGCCGCGATCCCCCGGCGGCTGGAGGCGGACCCGGACTCCCTCGTACGGGCGGTGGAGGAACTGCACGAGGCGCGGGTGCTGTGGCTCGCGCGGACGGAGGAGTACGCCGCGTGGCGCCGGGCGGAGAAGCGGGCGGGGCGGCGGGCTGTGGCGAGCCCGCGCCCGTGGTGGCTGCGGAGCTGGTCGGAGAGCCCGAACCGCGGCTGGTACGAGGACCCGTTCCGCCATCCGCCGCTGCGGCTGCCCGCGTACGTCCGGCGCCAGAACGCGCTCCTGGACGGCGCGGACCTCCCCGGCTGCCCCGCCTGCGGCGACGAGCGACCACCGGTGTCCCACTCGTCCGGGCACGGCTGGGTGACGCTGTGCCCCGGGTGCGCCTGGGTGCTGGCGCCCTGCCCGTGCGGGCAGCGACACCCGGTCGTCCCGCAGACCCCGTACACCTGGACGGGGCTGTGGCGACGCACCCACATGGGCAACGACGGCCTGCCGAGCCCGTATTGGCCGGGGCGCTAGGGCCCGGGCCACGGCGGGTTCGGCAGGCCCAAGCTCGCGACGAAGCCCGAGAAGCTGGGCGCCACGACCCGCCACCGGCACAGAGCGGCGTCCGTCCAGAAGTCGCTGCCGCCGACGCGGGGATCCGAGGGGTCGGTCCGGTAGTCCAGAGCCAGGGCGCCGTCATCGCCGGGGTTGCGCGTGGTGGCGATCAGTAGGGCCTGTTCCACGTCGAGCCAGGGAAGTGCGAGCGGGGCGACGCCCCCGGATGGTGCCAGAAGCCGCGATCGATGAGCGAGGTCAGCAGCGCGGGCAGAGCGAGGCCACGGACTGTCGAGGGCGCCATGGCGCACAGCTTCGCATGGCGGGCAACGCCAAGGAGACAGAGCCCGCGGCTGCTCACCACACGTCGACAGACCAGACGTCACCCCTTCGATGCCCGTCGGGATCCGGGGCGCCGGTCCCGTAAGGATCGGGGTCGGCGACGACGTGGATGCGGGCGGTGGACGCGGATACGCGGTAGCAGTCCATGTCACGCGACGTGTTCTGCTTGTCGAGTGTGATCGTGTGGCCCAGGGCCAGGATGGCGGCCTGCAGTTCCTTGAAGGGAACTCTGGGTGCGAATTCCCCGTACTCCCGCGAGAGCGGGGCCGGCACGGTGCTCGGGGACTGGTCGTACAGCAGGCGTTGGGCCTTCACGCCGAAGCCGAAGCACGACAGCTGCCCGGACGGCCCCGGCTGGTCCGGCGAGAAGTTGATCTCCACGAGCCCGTAGTCCCGCCGCAGCAGACCGCCACCGGGAACATCGAGGAATGTCGCCCCCAGGGCGGCTTCCCAGGCCCCCGGGTCCGCACCGACGCCCGCTCCCAGGACCTCGCCGCAGCCGGCGACGTGAGCGCAGAAATCCACAGCGGACACCCGCCAACCCCTCCGAACTATCCGTACAGGGCACCACGTGGAGCAGCGCCAGTGTTCGGTGATCGTACAGAGAGGCCTTCAGGAGCGGCCGTCATGAGGCGAGGGAAGGCGCGGGGCTGTCAGGGGGCGGGGCTAGCGTGCGGTGCATGGGAGCGAAGACGGCGATACTTGCGTACGCGGACGGGGACGTGGCCCCGGTACTGAAGGCGGCCGGTGAGCCGCGGGCAGCGGGAACGGCGGAGCTGGTCGCCCGGGTGTTCCCGTGCCGGGGGACGGTGCCGACGGAGGGGGACGTCCTGGCCGAATCGACGTATCCGCCGGAGGGCATCACGTACGCGGGGAGCTTTCCCGGCGTGGACCTGGTCTGTGACCGGCGGCTGATGTTCGACCGCCCGTCGGAACTCCCGGCCTTCCTCTTGGAGGCCGCCGCGGGCCGACGCGTGATCCTGCACGCGATGTACAGCGTCTCGGACTGGCTGGCGTTCGCGGTCTGGGAGGAGGGCCGCCTCCGTCGCTCCCTGAGCCTGTCGCCGGACGGAGGCATCGTGGAGAACGTCGGCGACCCGTTCCCCTTCGAGGCGCCGTACTGGGCGGGGGACCGGGCGATGGAGGATTACGCGCTGCCGTTCCACCCCCTGGAGCTGGGCAACGAAGCCCTCCGTGCTTTCTTCGGCTTCCTCCTGGAGGGCCGCCCCTCGCCCGAGGACGTCGACCCGGACGAGATCCCCCTGCTGGGCTTCGCCCTCACGCGCGATGGTGCGGTTCGCCGCCCGAGGTCATGCCGCTGAGGTGCCCCTCCAGAGGTGGGCCCCGGCCGCGAACACGATCGGGTCCATGGCGGACAGCGCCGCCCGCACCCGCGCCTCGCACTCCGTACGGGCATCGGCCGGGAGGGCGTCGAAGTAGGCGCGGGAGCCGTGGGAGAGCCCCCAGTCCCAGAACGTGTCGGCGTCCGGGACGGGCAGGCGCTGCTCGATGGCGGTCTCGCCGATGCCGGTGAACCCGGCGGACGAGAGCAGCCGTTCCGCGTCCAGGGGGCGACTCAGCCGCCCCTGTCCCTCGGGAATCAGGGGCTGGAACTCCCGGAAGAGGGCCCCGTAGAACTCCCACTCCGGCGCGTCCTCGACGTCACCCGGGACGGAGAAGAAGAACACCCCGCCGGGGGCGAGGACGCGGCGGATCTCCCGGGCCGCCGCAGCCGGATCATCGAGCAGGTGGACGACGAACCCCGCACAGACCAGGTCGAAGGAGTCGTCGGGGAGGTCCAGTTGGTGAACGTCCATCACCCGCGCCTCGTGCACCTGCGGATACTGCGCCGCCAGCCGCTCGACCATCCCCGGAGCGCAGTCCACCGCCGTCACCCAGCAGCCACGGGCCAGCGCGGCACCGGTCAGGGCGCCGCGCCCGGCCCCCAGGTCGAGGACCCGGGTCCCGGGCCCGGGAGCGAGCCACGCCATGTGCTGTCGGGCGAACCCGGCGAAGAACGGCAGCACCTCGTCGTACACCGAGGCCAGTTGATCGAAGAGGGCGGTGGCTCGCGTCGCGGTCATGGCGGGCCATGCCGACAGAGGGCACAGGCGGTCCGCACGCCCCTTTCCACCGCGTTCAGCCGATCGGGAAGGTGGTCCCGGGGGCGGCGTAATCGACGGGACCGCCGAACCGGGCCGAGGCGCGCGCCACCGCTTGCTGCGGTGTGAGGAAGCGGCCGACGTGCGTGACGATCAGTCGGCCCGCCCCGGCCGCGCTCGCCGTGTCGCCGGTGTCCTCGGGCGTGTGGTGCACCTGCTCGCCCTCGGCCGGTGCCTGCGCACTCTCGGCTTCGCACAGCAGTACGTCGCATCCCTCGGCCAGCTCCGTGAGGCTCGGGCACGGTGCCGTGTCCCCGGAGTACACCAGCGATCTGCCCGCCGCCTCGATGCGCACGGCGAAGGCCGGCATGCCGTGCGACACCGCCCGGCTGGTCAGCCGGAGCGAGCCGGTGGCCGCCTGGTGCCCGTCGTGCAACTCGGTGACGGAGAAGGCGGATTCGATCGGGCTGCGGGCCGGAGTGTTGGTGAGGAAGCCGGCCAGCCGGTCGGCGATCCCGGGCGGACCGTAGAGAGGGATGGGCGCCGCGAGGCGGATGTCCGCGTACAGGGCTCCGTAGTACGCGGTGAGCAGGTCCGCGCTGTGATCGGCGTGCAGATGCGAGATCCAGATCGCGTCGAGCTCATCCAGCCGCACATGCCGCTGGAGCGGGCCGAGCGTCCCGCTGCCCGCGTCCACCCAGATATGGGTGTCCCCGCTCGACACCAGATAGCCGGAGCAAGGATTGTCCACGCTCGGGTAGGGCGTTGCGCAGCCCAGGACCGTGAGGCGAAAAGGCTCGTCACTCATCCCGAGATCCTAGAACACAGTTACGGGAGGCGACGTCTGGAAGACAGCTGCCCCGTAGCGCGATTCTGTGCGCGTGCGGCGCCGAACAGCGAGTGCGCCCGCCGCCCGAAGCGACGCCTTGCGGCTGACGTAACGGCAGTTTCTACGGTCGTGGGACAGGGCCGGACACACCGGCCCGGTACGGCGAAAGCGCGAGGTGAAGGCGATGGAGTGGCCGACCGCCGAGGTGGTGCGGATGTCCGGGGTGACCGCCCGGACGCTGCGGCATTACGACGCGATCGGGTTGTTGCCGCCCGCCCGGACGGGGGCGGGCGGGCTCCGGTACTACGGGGAGGCCCAGCTCCTGCGGCTCCAGCAGATCCTGGTCCTGCGGGAGCTGGGGCTCGGGCTGGAGGACATCGGCCGCGTCCTGGCCGAGCAGGTCGACGCGGTGGAGGCCCTGCGCGGCCACCACCTGCGGCTGCTGGCCGAACGGGACCGGCTCGACACGCTGGCCGCCACCGTCTCGCGCACGATCGCCGAACTGGAACAGTCCAGGAAGGACGACGCACCCATGACCATCAACCGACCGGAAAACCTTTTCGAGGGCGTACAGCCGGACCAGTACCAGGAGAGCCTGCGCGACTTCCCCGCCCACGCCGAGCGGGTCGCCCAGCACGTCGACGGAAGGAGCCCCGAGGACATCGAGGCCGGCCAGCGCGACCGTACGGCCCGGATGATCCGCCTCGCCGAGCTCCGGGCCGCCGGTCACGCCGCCGACTCTGCGCCCGTCCAGGCCGAGATCGACGCCCACTACCGGCTGCTCTCCGCCCTGCGACCGGTCACCGCCGACGAGCACCTGGCCATGGGGCGCTCCGTCGTGGACAACGCCGACTGGCGCGCTGCCTACGAGGCGATCGCCCCCGGCCTCGCCGCGTTCCAGCGCGATGCCATCGAGGTGTACACGGCCGAACGCCTCACCTGAAGACGGGCGGGGGCCGCTCCGGCGGACGGGGCGGCCCCTCGGAGCCGTACGGCCAGACGCGGGCCGATGTGCGACGATCGCTCGAATGACGGGCGTGCGCGGGGATTTCGAGCTGTCCATGGCCGAGCTGCGCGTCGTGGCGCAGTACGCCGCCGAGGCGGCGCAGGGTGTTCTCGCGGTGTTCGAGGACGCCCACCCCGACGACGGCAGGCCGCGTGCCGCCATCGCGGCGGCCCGGGAGTTCATCGACGGCGCGCCCCGGACCAGGCTCCAGCGCGTCGCATCGATGGACGCGCACCGCGCGGCGAAGGACGCGGTCACCGAAGCCGCACGGCTGGCCGCGCAGGCGGCGGGCGACGCCGCGTCCGCCGCCTACCTGCACCCCCTCGCGAAGGCCCACCAAGTCGGTCACATCCTGCGGGCCGCCGCGAACGCGGCCCGCATCGCGGAGATCGAGGCGGGGGAGGACCCCGAGGCCGGTAACCGGGTGCTCGAAGGGGCCTGCGAACGGGCCACCCCCGCCCTGATCGACGTCCTCCGTCGCTACCCGCCCGCGCCCGGCGGCAGGAGCCGCGCCGCGCACCTCATGGCCGCGCTGGACGCCTCCCTCCGCCGGGCACCGTGACGGAGTGCCCGCGCCTCCGCTCAGCAGCTGACGCTGCCCCGCCGCAGGGCGTGCCCGCCGTCGTTCGCGTCGTCGGACCAGTACACCGGCTTCGAGCCCGACACGCACTCGTCGGCGCCGGACAGCGCGAAGCCCTCGTTGTTGTAGTTCGGCATGCCGCTCGGCCGGTTGTACGCGCCGGTCACGGCGAACGTGCCCGCCGCGTTCACCGCCAGCGTCTGGTGGCGGCCGTCGCAGGTGTCGTCGCAGACCGCCCAGAGGCGCGACGCCTGGGGCTCCCACTGGAGCTCCATCACGCCGGACAGGCCACTGCTGAACGAGGCGATCCGGGTGTACGTACCGGAGTCGGCCAGGACATAGCCGTACACCATGCCCGTGCCCTCGACGCCGACGAAGAAGACGCCGTTGCCGTGGGCGCCGTAGTGGGCCGGGTCGTACGCCGCGCCCGTCGATGTGTCCTTGAAGCCGGTCCCGGTCAGCGCGCTGTCCGGGACCCAGGTCACTGCTTCCAGGCCGAGATTGGAGCCGGTCGACGGGAGGTCGGAGGTCAGATTCCACTCCCTGGCGGCCGTCAGCGACGAGCCGGAACCGCTCACGTCGTACCGCAGCACCGACAGGCGGCTCGTGCCCGAGGCGTCCCCGTTCCGCTCGCTCGCGACGAAGATCCCGCCCGGGGTCGCGGTCACCCCCTCACTGTCCGGGCTGCCGGAGCCGCCCGGGAAGCGCAGGGTCTTTCCTGAGGACCAGCCGTTCGCGGTGTCCGGCTTCCAGCCGCCGGAGCCGTCCCGCACCAGGCGCCACAGCTTGCCGCTGTTCTGTGCCGCCCACAGCACCCCGCCGTCCTGGTAGAGACCGCTCAGGTCCTCGCCGAAGACGTTCGAGCCGTCCGCGGTGGCGACCGCGCTGCCGCCCGGCCAGGTCGCGGGGGCCGTCGAGCCGCCACCCGTACCGCAGTCGTTCGCGGCGCCCAGCGTCACCGAGTCCGCCTGCCCGAAAGCCCCCGTGCCGTCGGCGCAGCGCGACCAGGACGGGGCCGAGTGCTTGCTCCACGAGAAGCCGTCCACCTGGGTCCCGCCATCGGCCAGGTACAGCCGGGCCTGGTCGGCCGACCCGAGCCCGAACGCGCCGCTGACGTCGAACGTCCGGAAGCCGCCCGGCGCCAGCGTCGTGCCGGAGGGGATCTCGTACGCGTGGTCTTCGTCGTCGTCCTTCAGGATCCAGCCCGAGACGTCGACCGACGCGGTGCCCTTGTTGTACAGCTCGACCGAGTCGTTCACGTCGCCGGTGGTCACCACCTCGTTGATACGCACGTCGTCCGCCGGGGCCGCGTGTGCCGCCGGCACACCGGTCAGCGCTCCGGCGGCCAGCAGCGGTGCGGCGACGAGGAAACGGGCGAGGGCGCGGGGCCGCCGTGGGCGGGAGGGCGATGTGGTCACGGAATCCATCCTGGGGTAGTCGTCGGGCGGGCGGCCCGACGTTCTCGGCCCAGCCCGAACGTGACGCCCACGTCCGGGAGGACGGCGTGCGAACGCCTGGCGAATTCTGCGAGGCCCTGGCCGGCGGCGCCGGAGGGAGGGAGTGCATACGCGCCCCGCACGCGGGCCATGAGACTGACTGACGGCGGGTCCGGAGACGTGGCTAGTCTCATGCGCATGCCATCCCAAGGACGCAACGCCGGAGCCGTCTTCTGCATCGTCATGGCGATGCTCAGCATGGCCGCGGCGGTGATCCTCGCCGCGGTCGCGATGTCCGATTCCTCGAAGGTCTCGGACAAGCCCCTGGACGAGTACGCCGGCGAGCTCACCCTCTTCAAGGACGCCGACTGCAAGCCCGAGCAGGAGGGCACCCCGCCCGACCAGCTCTTCCAGAAGTGCTACTTCGAGCACGAGGCCCAGACCCAGAAGGACGCCGCCCTCTGGTCCCGCGAAGTCGCCGCCCGCCAGTCGGCCGCCCAGACGAAGGGCTACCTGGCGATAGTCCTCGGCCTCTTCGGCGTCACGTTCGCGGTCTGCGCTGCGGTACCGGCCGCAGCCCCACAGGAAGTCCCGGCCCCGGCGCCGGGACTCGGATGAGGAGAGACTGAATTGATCTCGATCGAAGAAGCAGTGGACGTGGCCACGAGGTTCGTGGAACGGAACTGGGACGGCTGGGACCCCATGACGATGCGGATCGTACGGGAGGACGTTCGCGTCGAGGGAAGTGATGTGGTCGTTCCCTACGACCTGCGGGATGCCACGCATGTAGAAGGAGACGGCAACTTCCTCCTGGGGAATCTGCCCGTTCTGGTGGACGTCTCTCGCGGCACCTGTCGCTTCATGACCATCGACGAGCTGCTGGCCAGTCCGGGGTTCCAGGACAGCGAGTAGAGGCCGTCGAGCCGGTGCGGGCGGACTGGCATGGTGGGGTGGCGTGCCCCTCGGCCCCAAGGGGCACGCCACCCCACCGGTCAGATGTCCCGGAACTCATGCACAAAGCTTCTGACCTGGGCAAATGACCTCTCTCGAAGATCATCTTGCACGGTTGTTGCACAAGCCGCACGGAGCAGGAGTCACGCGGCCCTGGTGTAGGCGCTCCGGACCGCGATGCGGACCTTGGAACCGGCTCCCACGACCCGGTGCACGTACTTACGCAGGGTGAACGCGGGATCGGCGTGTCCGAGGCGGTCCGCGAGCGTGTACACGTCTACCCCGCCGTTGATCATCATCGACGCGTACAGGTGCCGGAGCGCGTGCATCATCACGTCGCGGGACTTCTCCCAGCGTCGTCCCTTCGCGTCGGGCTCAAGAGGCTTGATGAGGCCGGCCGACGCCAGGGCGGGCTTCCAGCGGTAGGAGTTGAACCAATTCGATTGAACGGCAGTCTTCTCCCGGGTGTAGAAGATCAGCCGCACCGTGACCGGGGCGCCGCCTTTGCTGCCCCACGGTCGGGTCACCTCGACCGGCGGGTACTTCTCCATGTGCTCGCGCAGGGGGATGGCCACGTCGTCGGTCAGCTCGACCCACCGGTCCTTCGGGCCCTCGTCGTCTCCGCCCTTGGGGAGGGCGTATACGAGGAACGAGCCGTCGTGGACTACTTGCCGTTGCACGTGCACCATGGCGCCGTCCGGATGTGCCCAGTCGATATCTTCTGGTGACAGGCCGAATATCTCTCCTTGCCGAAGACCCAGGCCGCGACCACAGTCGACGAGCGCTTTGTAGCGGTCGGGAAGTTCGGCACGGATCTTCTCGGTGTCCTCCCATGTCAGGGTCAGCTCCGCCCGGCCGCCACCTCCTCGCTTCGGCTTGGCGTCCTGCACCGATTTAGCGAGGCACGGGTTTTTGTGTATCAGGCTGTCGTCCACGGCCAGGTCGAAGACAGCCCGAAGGTTGTCGAAGACCAGGCGCAGCGTGGAACTTTCGAGCAGCCTGCGACGGTCGTGCAGCCAGTCCAGCAAAGATGAGGCGTTCACGTCCTTTACGCGCATCTTCCCAACTGCGGTAGGAACGACGTGCAGGAGAATCCGCTCCTTGTGGCGTCGGTAAGTCCGTGGATTCTTGTGTTCGTGCCCCTTGAGCCACGTAAGGGCGAGTTCACTGACCCTGACCTCACCGGCACGAGGGTTGATGTACGAGCCGTCGTCCACTCCGGACCGCATCTTGGTCTCGTGCCTGCGGGCTTCGACCTCGGTGCGGAACAGCTCCGTCTGCTGGACATCCTCCCGGTTGCGCCATCGGGCCTGCCACCGCTTCCCCGTCCCGTGATCCCGCGTAGGAACTTTGCCGTGTTCCTTGCAGGTCGACTCTCCGTCTTTCGGGCGCGACTTGTGCCAGCGGTCGTACGGCATCGACTCAACTCCTAGCTTCCGACGGCCCTATGAGCCTATTTGTGGACTCTTTTCAATCAGGGCCATCGTCGACGGCGAGATTGTCTGCCCGTTCATCGCGCCCTGAGTGAATTGGATGTTGATCCAGGCGGGCTGAAGATGTCAAATGCATTCTTGGGGTCTTCGCGACAAAGGGTGCAGAGTGGTAGAGAATATTTCACCTAGGAAAATGCTCGCTGAGGGTTCGACGAGGGCTCGCCGAACCCTCAGCGAAGATTCGCCTGTGTCCTTCGAGAGTTCGCAAGAGTCGTAGGCGTTTCGTCGAAAGACCCTCTGTTTGGTCCGGCCGGAATTTAATGCAAACGTCCTGTACACCACCACGGCGGAATACCGCTCACGTGGTTCTTTCCTGCCCGCTTCGAACCGTTCTGGAGTGCCCATGCGTCGAACCACTGCCCGCGCGGAAGAAGCCGCTAGTGGCGCGGGGGACCGTTGTCCCTTGATGAGCGCGGAGGAGCTGGCCGACTTCCTGGGCGTACCTCTGAATACGGTCTACATATGGAATCACCGACACCAGGGTCCGCGAGCCCACAAGGTCGGCCGCTATTTGCGCTACCGCTGGTCGGAGGTAGAGGCATGGCTGGAAGCTCAAGCGGTGAATCGTGCGACCTGATCGGCCAAGATTGGCTGGTGCCCTTGTCCTTGGTCGGGCGACAGAACCCGGCGTACAGCCCGACTCGTCTGCCGCCACCAGCGGCTTTGCCTTGAGAAGGGCCTCTGGCCTGCGTCGGAGGCTCTTTCTAGTGACGCGCCATCCTGAAACGGCACGGCCCTACGCCCGGTCGCGCCTGGGAGTCGTCTCGCTGAGCCCGAGGGCCATGCTGCCCATGAGCTGACGAGCGAAGTCCTCCAGAATCGAGGGGTTGGTAGCGAGGAACTCCATGACCCGCTCGGTTCGCTGCTCAGGCGAAAGCTCTTTCAGATCCTGCTGCCATGCCAGGGTGGCAGCACCCCCATCCTCGACCTCGGCATTCACGATGAGGCTCCAGAGCGTCTGCTGGGCTTCCTCACGAGCGAGCCAAGTCATGAACATCTGCTGGAACTGCTGGCTCGTCACAGTGACCTTCGGGTCGCTGGGCGCGGTGGCCAGATCTTGGGAAGGCGCGTCCGCCTCGACCCCCGGGACGGCAGCAGGAGGTGTCGTTGTGGCCCCGGCCCGCAAGGACTTCTTCTGAGCTCTGCGGGTCTGTTGCTTCAGCACCAAGGCTTCGCCCTTGGCAACGAGGACCGGCACGGCCCGGGTGTGCCACCAGTGGGCAACGTGAGGTTTTGCGATTTCTACGAGACCGTCGATGACCTGGACCGCGATGTCAACCACGGCCTGTTGGCCGGGGGTGAGCTGAGGACGCTGATCGTCCACGAACTCGGTGACGTAGACGATCTCGGGCTTGTCTGTGAAACCTGACTCCTTTTCGGCCTTCAGGCGGATCTCGACGTGCTCCGGCCCCTTGTCACTCGTCTTGGGAGTGAACCCACGCTTCCAGCCTTCGCTCTTCCGCGAGTCGGCGAGGTGCTCGCCCTTGGGGATACGAACAACTGCGTCGACCTCGTCGTACTCTTGGTCCTCGGCCATGCGTCCTCGTCAGTGCTCGGGTCTTCCTCGGCGCTCGGTCGACGAGGAAGACGCGGTAGTAGAACCTCACCCATGACCGTAGCTGCAGCGTCCGACGATTGGGCAGGTTCGGCGAGCATCGCATCAGCCGCCACAGAGCCGCAGGTCCAAGGTTGTCACCAGTCCCCTTGCCGGATCCGCTCGTCGGACACGATCCCGTAGACGTACCGCCCAGAACGTTCGGGGCATCGTGGAATCTCCGACGGCCCCGCGATCGGCCATGCCTCCAGCGCTGACCTGATCTCGTGCCACTGCACGTTGCGCCGGCTCTCGACGATGACCAGGGTGTAGTGGTTGGTCCGGTAGGTGAAGGGCTTGCCGGTCTTCGTGTAGAAGACCTCGCCCTGGTGCTCCTCGATCCGAGGCCTCGCCGTCTCCATGTTGGGACCGACCGGCACCGGCTCGGGCGCAGGTGGAGGCGGCACTGGGTGCCCTGCCCACCGGAGCCGTTCCTCCGGCGTTGGCTCCCGGCTACTCCGATGCCAGGATGCGCTCCCCGGCACGGTGGTCGAGGTGACTGCCAGCTCTGTTCCGTCCGGCAGCACCCCACGGCCAGGCTCTCGGTAGGGCTCCGTAATCCTGATGTCACGCCGCTCATAGCCGAGCCTGCTGGCAACTGACTCCAGGGTCCCCATCTGAGTGTTCCCGACGTACGACCACTGGTCCTCGCTCGCATCGTCCGAGAACTCCACGACGCCGACCAGGTAGACCCCGTTCTCGTTCGGGTCGCCGAAGAGCTGCCGCAAGCGGTCGGGTCCAAAGTCGCCCATCATCTATCCGTCCACCCCTGCATCGCCGCTGTCAGATTCTCGGTCGATTAATGCGATCACAGTCTCCCTTGCGGCTGAGTCGCGTGCTGTGCCATCCGGGACCCGATCACAGCCACCCTGCTGAGCACTTCGGTGGCTTCCTTGAGTGTGGTTGAGGGCGGCAGCACGAAGCGCGCGCCGAACTCGACTTCACCGCTGAGCTTGGCCTGCTTCTCGCCGTAGCCAGCGCCGAGGAACGCTGGAGCGCCGAGCGCCTTGAGTCTAGCCACGCCATCCTTCTCCCACTGCAAGGTCTTGCGCGGCGGATGGGGTCTCCACGGAATCCAGTCTTCTTGGGCGAGGTACTCCTGCCAGAGCAGCGCCAGGTGATCCCAGTCGAAGGCCTTGGAGGAGGTGACTCGCTGCTGCGCGAGGAAGAAGCGGAAGTCGACCCCGCGAAGCCCGCTGCTGTCGACGAGCTTGCCAACCTCCTGAGTCGGCAAGCTCTCGGTGGCGTCCCAACGGACGGTGTAGCTGCTGCCCGGAATCGGGGCGTCCACGATCGCGACGTACAGGCCACCGGAGCCGATCTCCCGGATGGACTTCGATGAGCCGCCGGGCAAGGCGACGTTGTCGTACATATAGGCGGCACGAAGCCGGAGGGCGAGGTACAGGTCGATACCGTCGATCTGATTCCATACGGTGTGGCCATCCACCTCCGGCACCTGGGACTCGATGTGGCTCGTCCAGGCTGTAGCGGTCGTCGCGGCCCACGGTACCGGGGACGAGGCGAAGGGAGCGATGAGCTCCTCCCAGGTGAGGTTCTGCCAGTCCTGGGCATGGGTGGTGTCGAGACGGATGCGCTGAAGCGAGACCGCCACGAACCGGCAGTCGTCTCGGTCCTCCTCGGCGACGTATCTGTAGTACCGCTCCAACTGTTCACTTCCGAGGCCGGCAAGCAGCTTCACTTCGACGACAGCGACAACCTGACCGTTCGCCTCCACCACCAGGTCGGGGCGATCCGATGCCTTCCGGCCCCGCGACTTCGAGACCTCCCGACGGATCTGGAGCGGGCCAACAGCGTTGATGCCGAGGACGGAGCGGGTGATCGCCTGGTCGGCATGCATGAGGGTGGCGAGCAGATCGCTCCACGCGTTCTCGCTGTTGATCGAGAGCAGGAAGCGAAGGTCCGGAAGGCTGCTCACTCGCTGCCCTCTCCCAGCTCCGCGTCGATGTTGAGCACGCGGATCCTGGACTGCGACTGCGCGAGGAGCACCGCAGCGTTCTCGGCAAGGCGACGGGCGGACTTGAGCCGCAGGTCCAGCTCGACATCGTCACCCCAGCGGACTGACGTTGCGATGGCGAATGCGATAGAACCACCGGACTCCAAGTGGCCGACGATCTCCTTGTGGATGCGGCGGCTGGTGCGCTGACTAGAGCGATCCGTCTTGGCGTTGCGGTAGTTGCTGGCTCGCCTGGCCAGCTCCACGGACTCCCCGATGTAGAGCACGCGGATGCCGTCGTCGTCCACACCGAAATCGTAGCGGTAGAGCCCTGGCGCTCGCGGGAGTCCGGGAAACCTCGGCAGGCCGGCTTCGTCCAGCGTGATCGGGCCGGCGCTCAGCCACGAGAACGCAACGCGGACGTCGAGTGCCTCCAGTTCCTTGAGCTGGGACTCGTCGAAAGGCCCACGACGAGACGCGCCGGTCAGCCGCGGGATTGAGCCGCTCTCGGTGGCCGAGGATCCGGCACCGATCAAGAACCCGAGATTCTGCAGCCACCGCCGAGAGGCCTGCGACTGAAACCTGCTGCGCTTGGCACCTGTCGTAAGGAAGATGACCTGCTTGACCGGCCAACGCACACCATCTACTTCGACCCAGTACTCGCGGATCTCCTCGGGTACGTGACCAGCAAGACGCCCACGAACAAGCGTGGGCGTCAGCTCGAAGGATTCGCCATCGAGGGTGAACTGCATGTAACGAAGGTTAGCCTCAATTGTTCATGAGTTCTCATCAGTTCGCTGACGGGGGCGCTGTGCGTGTGGGGTGCCGCTTTTACCCATCAGGCGTGAATGCTGCCGCCGGAGTCGGTGCGGATGGGTGTCGGCCGCAGAGCCTTGGGGAGTTGGGTCAGGGCGAGTTGGGCGGTTTCGATGTGGTCCGCGGCGGTGTTGGAGCCTGCGTTGCCGGGCCGCAGCAGCGCGGGACCCGGTTCGCCGGATTCGGCCTGGCCGTGGTCGACGAACGCGACGAGGGGGTGGTGGCCGAAGGTCTTCCTCCGGGGCGCGGTGACGTCCTGTTTGTCGGAGTGTGCGAGAGTTAGCACTCCGCCGATGTCCACGATCACCTGGCCGTCTACGGCCGGACTGTTCGCACCGGCCAGCTCCCAGACCCGCCCCGCGCTCGGGAACGTGCGTCCCGGATCGCCGCGTGGGCTTTCGGGCCGGATGCGGCGAGTCTGTCGATGACACGGGAGACTGCGGGATCGGAGGCCACCGGGCGGAACACATCCTGCTCGGCCCGCAGCATGCCGATGTCGACCAGACAGCCCCTGCCGAGTGCGACGGCCGAGGCCACATCCAGCAGGATCTTTCCCGGATCGTGCATGGTCGGTCCCTTGCGCCACGGCGTGAGTGCCACCGATATTGCGGTGTTCAGACGGGACTTGCGGGCCATCTCGGCCAGCAGCACCGACCCGGCCTGCGAGGCCACCCCACGGCCACCGCCCTTGATACGGACACGGACACGCGGCTACGACCCGCTACGCTTCTTCACTTTTTAAAGAGTGCGACGGAAAGCGCCTCCGGCAGGACTGAAGTTTCTGAGAAGTCCCTGAGAGACCGAGGTTCAGAGCAGGTGCAGGTTGGGTGCCTGCGCGGCGTTCGCGTACTCAGGCAGTGCGACGACAGTCACGCCGGCGTCCTCGAGGGTCTCTGTGCCTTCGGCGCCAACGACGAAGGTGTCGGGTTCGCTCCACGCGGTGACGACGCGGCGGAGGCCCACGTCGCGGATGAGCTGGGCGCAGGGGCGAGGCCGGGATGCCCGCCTGGCGCAGGGCTCCAGGGAGCTGTAGATCGTGGCGGTGGCGAGCCGGGTGTCTTCGGCGGGGAGCTTGGCGAGGGCTCCTTCCTCTGCGTGGTCGTGGGGGTCGCTCTCGCGGGAGTAGCCGCGGGCGAGTTCGGTGCCGTCGGCTGCGACGATGACCGCCCCCACGCTGAAAGCGGTCTCCGAAGGCGGGCAGAGGGCGGCCAGCTCACAGGCGAGGGCGAGCCAGTTGCGGTCTGCGGTGTTGGGCTCGCGGCCGGTGCCGGGGGCGCCGGCTGAAGGGGTGGTGCTCATCGGGGCTCCGTTGAGGTGTCCTTGGGGGCGTACCTCAGGAGTACCACGTCGCCGATCTGGCGGGTTTCGAGAAGTCGGAGGCGGGCGGCGGGCCCGCCGGGATAGCTCGCTGGGCCGAGCATGCGCACTGCATCCGGCTGACCGACCAGGAGCGGGGCGATGACGAGTTGGAGCTCGTCGGCCAGAGCTGCTTCGAGGAGCTGTGTGTGAACCGTTCCGCCACCCTCGACCATGAGCCGCCTGACGGCGTACTCGTCGCCGAGGATGTCAAGCGCGGCCGGCCATACGGCCTCGGCGGGGACGCTGTGAACGGTGGCCAGGTCACCGAGGTTGGCGCGAGCTTTCGCGGTGGCCTCGTGGCCCACGGCCAGGACGAGCTTGTCTCCGCCGTGGTGCCAGAACTTCCAGCTGGGGTCGAGGTCGCCCGTTCCGGTGATGGTGACCTTCAGCGGGTATTCCGGCTCACCGGAGGCGACCCGGGACGCCCTGCGTTCCGCCGAGTTGACGAGGAGGCGGGGGTTGTCGGCGCGGAGTGTGCCGGCGCCGACAAGGATCGCGTCGACACTGGCTCGTACGGAGTCGACGCGTTCGAAGTCCTCCTTGTTGGAGAGCAGGAGCCGGTCCTCGCCCGGGCGGGTGTCGAGGTGACCGTCGATCGAAACGGCTGCGGACAACAGGACGTACGGGCGGGGCACGGTATCTCCAAGCGGTGTGCGGGGGG
>NZ_JBMNDO010000189.1:0-10242 GCF_052542855.1 Streptomyces sp. SAS_281 | reverse complement strand
TTCCGATCTGGCCCGGACCGGGCCGGCCACTGGGGGCGATCCGCTCAGAGCCGGCTGAAGAGTTCGTTCAGCTGTCCCTGGTCCACCCGCGCCAGCGGGAAGTCCGACGGGGTGTGCACCGAGTCCTCGCGCCGCAGGTCCGGATCGGCCAGGCGGCGGAGCTCATCGAGCATGCGCTCGGCGAGGCCCTCCACGGTCTTCCGGTCGTGGCGGGCCTCGCTGTACGACCAGCTCACGTCGAGGCGGCCGTCGCGGACCACGGCACGGACCTCGAGCGGGTACGGTCGCGGGGCCGCGCGGTCCGCGTCGCAGCCGGCCACACCGGCTGACGGGCCCGCCTCCTCGCCCAGGTAGCCGAACAGCAGGTCCGCCGGGGCCGGCGGCAGCGGGTCCTTGTCCTGCCGCAGCAGCTCCCAGCCGGTGCCCTCGGCCGGGACGGACCGCAGGGTCTCCTTGACCGCCTGCACCCCGGCGACCGGCGAGGCGTCCGGTTCGCAGGCCAGCGCGAGCGGGTGGACGCGGGTCAGCGACCCGACGGTCCGTCCCAGATCGACGTCCTCGAAGAGCGGTGCCCGGTCGTGCCGCTCCAGGTGCACCAACTGTTCCCGCGCGCCGCTCCAGCTGCCCAGAGTGCGGGCGAGCGAGGCCAGCAGCAGGTCCTCGGTGCCGCAGTGCAACGCCGCCGGGACAGTGCGCAGCAGCTCGGCGGTCACCGGGGCCTCCAGGGCCACGGTCAGGCTCTGCTCCTCTGCCGGGCCGGCGGCGGGGCCGGCCTCCCGGTCGACGGGCAGGGCGCCCGGCGCGGTGAGACCCGCCCAGTACGCGCGCTGCGACTGCACCTCGTCGGTCGCCGCGTACTTGGCGAGCCGGCGCTGATACGACTGCCAGGATGTCGTCTTGGGCCGGAGACGGAGCTGCTCGCCCGCCGCGAGCTGCCTCAGGGCGCTGCGCAGGTCCGCGAGCAGGATCCGCACCGAGGCGGGATCCGCGACCAGCCGGTGCACCACCAGGACCAGCTGGTCCGGCCGATGCCCGCCATGGCGGACCAGCGCGGTGCGCAGCAGCGGACCGACCGCCAAATCGAGGCCGGTCTGCAGTCCGGCGTGTACCTCCGCGAGCCGGGCGTCCCGGTCGGCGTCGGTCACGTCCGACAAGTCATGCTCCTCGAACGGGGTCAGGTCGCCGCGCGCGGCGATCCGCACCCTGCTCCGGGCGCCGGCCAGCAGGAAGCGCTGGCGCAGCCCGTCGTGGTGGCCGAGCAGCGCCTCCACCGCATCCCGCACCTGGCCGGCGTCGGCCGGTGTCGCCAGCTCGAGCACGGCGGAGTGGTTCCAGTGCCGCGGCTCCGCCGCCCCGGCGGTGGCGAACCGGCGCTGCCCGGGGGCGAGCGGCACCGGTCCGGTGACGTCGCTCTGGACGGCGTCCATCGCGGGTCCCGCGGTGGCCACCTCGGCGAGGGCAGCGACGGTCGGGTTGGTGAACAGGTCGTACGGAGAGAGGTGGAGCCCTTCCTCCTGGGCCCGGGCCACCACCTGGATGGCCAGGATGGAGTCGCCGCCGACCTCGAAGAAGTTGTCATGGATGCCGATCCGGCCCAGGCCCAGGACGGGCTGGAGGATCTCCGCCAGCCGGAGCTCCATCGGAGTCCGTGGCGCGACGTACTCCTCGCTGGTGGAGGGGCGCAGCCCCTCCGGGGACGGCAGCCGTTTGTGGTCGACCTTGCCGTTGGGGGACAGCGGCAGCCTGTCCAGCTCGACGAAGGCGGACGGCACCATGTAGGGCGGCAGCTCCCGTTCCAGGTACTGGCGCAGTTCCTCGACGGTGGGCCGGCCGGCGCCGTCGGGCACCAGGTAGGCCACCAGCCGCCGGTCGCCCGGGGCCGGCTCGTACAGCGTCACGACCGACTCGGCGATCTGCGGGTGCCGGTCCAGCACCGACCCGATTTCGGTGGGCTCCACCCGGAAACCGCGGATCTTGATCTGGGTGTCGACCCGGGAGATGAACTCCAGGTTCCCGTCCGGCCGCTGCCTGACCAGGTCGCCGGTGCGGTAGAGCCGCAGGCCGGCCCCGGCCGGATCGGCGACGAACCGCTGTGCGGTCAGTCCGGGCCGGCCCAGGTATCCGCGGGCCACGCTGCCGCCGCCGATGTACAGCTCACCGGTGGCGCCGATCGGGACGGGCCGCAGCCGCCGGTCGAGGATCCGCAGGTCCGCGGAGGGCAGCGGGGTCCCGATCGGAAGGTTCGGCCAGTCGCGGACCGGATCGCGCGGGTCGATGCGGAAGAAGGTGGAACTGACGGTGGTCTCGGTCAGGCCGTAGACGTGCAGCAGCGGCACGGCCAGCCGGTGCCACATGGCCAGACGGTCCGGAAGTACCCTCTCGCCGCCGATGATCACCAGGCGCATGCAGTCCGGCAGCTCACGACCGGTGCGGTCGAGCTCGCGCACCCACTCGTGCCAGTACGCCGTCGGCAACTCCATCACCGTCAGCCGCTCGCGCGCGATCAGGTCGACCAGGTCGACCTGGCCGCTGATGATGTGGCCGGCCGGGATGACCACCGCGCCGCCCGCCAACCAGGTCGGGAACAGCTCCTCGACCAGGACGTCGAAGCCCGGCGAGGCGAACTGCAGGAAGCGGTCACCCGCGCCGAGGCCCAGCCGGTCGACCACGTCCCGCGCGAAGACCGCCAGTGACCGGTGCTCGACGACCGCGCCCTTGGGGCGCCCGGTCGAACCGGAGGTGTAGATGACGTACGCCGCCGAGTCGGGGGCGGGCAGGTCGGGGAGGTCCTGGACGGCGGCCCCGCCGGACAGCTCCTCGCCGTCGAGCAGCACGGTGCGGTACCGCTGTCCGGTGCCGGCCGCGCCGATCGCGGCGGCCGTCTCCTGTTCGGTGACCAGGACCTGGGTGCCGGAGTCGGCGAGCATGAAGGCGGTCCGCTCCGCGGGGTAGCCCGGGTCGAGCGGAACGTAGGCGGCACCGGCCTTGAGTACGCCGAGGATCGCCGAAGCGAGCCGGGGCGAACGGTTCACGAGGATGCCGACACGGGTCTCCGGGCCGACGCCCAGCGAGCGCAGGTGGTGGGCCAGCCGGTTGGCCGCAAGGTTCAGCTCCGCGTAGCTGGTCTCCACGCCGTCCGTGATGACGGCGGGGGCGTGCGGCGTGAGGGCGACGCGGCGCTGGAACAGTTCGACGAAGCCCGGCTGCCCAGCGATGACGGTCTCCGCACGGGCGGCGGGAACGGCGGCCCCGGTGGCCAGCCGGATCTCAGCGACGGCGCTGTCCGGAGCCCGGACCAACTGGCGCAGGATCCGGTCGAACTGCTCGGCGAAGAGCACGACCGTGTCGGTGTCGAACATCTCCGTCATGTAGATCCACTGCAGCTGCAGCGTCTCGCCGCTCGGGTTGGCGTCCAGGGTGAGCGGCGCCGCCGCGACGTTGACCTCGATCGGTTCGGCGCTGATCCGCAGGCCTGGCACCTCCAGCGTCCGTTCCGGTGTGCGGACGTCGATCCACATGTGGCTCAATGAGGTCTGCGAGGCCTCGTGGCCCAGGCCCAGCTCGCCGATCAAGCGCTCCATCGGCAGGTTCTGGTGGTCGTACGCGGTGAGCACGGTGCTGCGGGCCTGCCGGACCACGTCGCTCAGCAGCATCTCGCCGGTCACCTGCATCCGCAGCGGCAGCGCGGTGACGAAGCAGCCGATCAGCTCCTCCGTCTCCGTCCGGTTGCGGCCGGACACGATCTCGCCGATGACCATGTCGTCCTGGCCGAGGTACCGGTGCAGCAGAACGGAGGTGGCGGCCAGCAGGACCACGCCGAGCGAGACCTTCTCCCGCTCCGTGTACTGCCGCAGCTCCTCGGAGAAGTCGGGGGGCAGGTCCACGAAGTGGGCCGCCCCCGAGAAGGTGGGCCGTGCGGGGAAGGGCCGGTTGCTGGGCAAGGTCAGGGCCCCGGGGATGCCCTCGAGCGTGCGGCGCCAGTGCTCCACCTCCTCGGCCACGCCGGTCTCGCCGGAGCCGCGCTGCCAGGCGGCGTAGTCTCCGTACTGGATGTCCAGAGGGGGCAGGACGGCGGAGGTCCCTTGCTGGTGGCCGATGTAGAGAGCGGCGAACTCGCGGACCAGGATCGCCACGGAGACCAGGTCGGCTGCGGCGTGGTCGGTGGTGATCAGCACCACGTGGTTGTCTTCGCCCGTCCGCAGCAGCGAGGCCCGCAGCCGCAGCGGGTGGGCCGGGTCGAAGGGCTTGACCACCTCGGCCTTCCACCGCCGCAGGATCTCTGCGGCCTGTTCCTCGAGGCCGAGACCGGTCAGGTCGGTGACCGGCGTGGGCACCGGGGTGACCGGGTGCACCACCTGCACCCGCTGCCCGCCCTCCTCCAGCTTCACCGTGGAGCGCAGCACCTCGTGCCGCTCGGTGACCTCGGTGAGGACCCGGCCGAGCAGCTCCAGGTCGAGGACACCCTCGACGCGGAAGGCGCCGGGGATGTTGTTGGCCGGGCGGAACTGCCCAATGGCCCACTCGCGTTCCTGCTGGAAGGCCAGCGGAGTGGGTTCCGAGCGGTCGCGCGGAGCGATCCGCTCCCGCTCGGTGCCGCCGGCCCCGGCGGCGCGTTCGGCAAGCCGCCGTTCGAGGAGGGCTCGCTTTTCCGGGGACAGGGCCGCTATGCGGCTCTGCAGGTCAGTCATGAGTTCACCGTCATCCCTGCGTCTTCACGCAGCACTCGTTCCAGGAGCGAGAGCCCCGTTGTCAGTTCCTTGGTCGTGGCGCCGAAGCCCAGTCGGGCGTGGTTGCGGTACGCGTCGCCGAAGCAGTCGCCGGGCACCAGCAGCACCCGGTGCTGCTCGGCGAGCCGGCGGCAGGACCGGACCACGTCCGGCTGCCCGGGGAACTCCACGAAGGCGGACACCCCCCCGACCGGCGGGGTCAGCCGGACCAACTCCGGTAGCCCGGCCGCCCATTCACCGAGCAGGTCCAGGTTGCGCCGGGCGTGCTCCTTCTGCACGGCCACGATCCGGTCCGCGTTGCGGACGGCGTGCTCGGCGAAGAACTCCAGGACGGGAGAGACGTAGAGCGCGATGTAGTCGCGCAGCAGCGCCATCCGGGCCAGCAGTTCGGGCGGTGCCACGCACCACCCCACCCGCAGGCCCGCGAGGCCGTAGCTCTTGGAGAAGGTGCCCCAGACGATGGCACGCTCGTACTGCAGTGGGAGCGGCAACGGCTCTGTCGCGTAGGTCAGTTCACCGAAGGCGTGGTCCCACACCAGCCAGGCGCCCGCCTCCTCGGCGATGGCGACCAGCTCCTGCTGCTGCTCGACGGTGATCGAGGCGCCGGTGGGGTTGTGCGGGAAGTTGACCACGATCGCCCGCGGCCGTGAGCGGGCGAGTTTCCTCAGCTGGTCCAGATCGACGGAGAAGCCGTCGGCCGCGTCGAGCTGCCAGCGGGTGATCCGGCAACCGCGCGAGGCGGCGATGTCGTGCAGCTGCTGGTATGCCGGGTCGACCACGATCACTTCGTCATTCGGCTCCAGCAGAAGCTGCATGACCAGGTAGATCGCCTCGCTGGAGCCGTGGGTGACCATCATCCGGTCGACGTCCCCGCCGGTCCAACGATCGGCCAGGGCGGTGCGGAGGCCGGCGCCGCCGTAGCTCTCGCTGTCGTGGAAGATCATGGTGTCCAGGTCCGACAGTTCGAACCCGCAGATGGAGCGCAGCTCGGCCATGGTCAGATCCCGGACCCCGCTGCTGCCGATGTCGTGGTCGACCTTGTGGTAGTAGTCGCGCATCCACGCTTCAAGCTTGGCAATGGCGATGTCCATAAGAATGCCTATCCCGTTGCGGTAGCTGGGCGGCACTGGTCGCGGGGCCCCACCGCCGGGCCGCTTTCCGGCGCGAGGCGAGGCAGGCAGCCACCCTCGCGGAACCCTAGGCGCGGACCGCCGGCGGCGGGCGTCCTCGATTCACGGGACGGGGCGGCGGGGGAGGCCGTCGGTAACGTGGCGGCGCGGCCGACGGTCCTGGCCGCGCCGCCGCCTGCCGACCGCATCGGACCGCAGGCCCGTCCAAGTAGGGAGCCGCTGCCAGTGAACCCGTTCGATGACCCAGACGGCATCTTCTTCGTACTCGTCAACGACGAGGACCAGCACTCGCTGTGGCCGTCCGACCTGGACGTCCCCGACGGCTGGAGGTCCGTCCACGGCCCGGCCGGCCGTCAGGAGAGCCTCGACTACGTGGAGGCCAACTGGACCGACCTCCGCCCCCGCAGCGCGCGCCGCGACATGGTGGTCAGCGGCTGACCGTGCGATACCTCAGCGACGGGGGTCCCGGAGACAGATCATGAACAGGCAGCTCATGAACGAAGAACGACGCTGGCTGAAGCGTTTCGGCCGGCACAGTGGCACGGCGGACATCCAGCTGCTGTGCTTCCACCACGCCGGGGGCAACGCTGCGATGTACAGGCAGTGGCCGAAGCTGCTGCCGTCGGGCATCGAGGTGGTCGCCGTACAACTGCCCGGACGTACAGACCGGTTCAAGGAGCGGCCGTACGAGCGGATCGAACCTCTGCTCGATGACCTGGTCGAGGTCATCACGCCACTGCTGGACCGGCCGTTCGCCTGTTACGGCATCAGCATGGGAGCGCGGGTGGCCTGGGCGCTGTCCCACACGCTGCGCGAGCGGGCGATGCCGCAGCCCCGCCGGCTCTTCCTGGCCGCCAACGCCGCCCCGAACACCGACGACGGCGTCTTGGAGTGGGAGGGCAGGGAGGACGGTTTGGAGGGGTATCTTCGCGCCATGGGCGGCACCCCCGAGGAAGTACTGTCCCAACCTGACCTCATGGCCGCGCTGCTTCCGGTCCTGCGGGCCGATCTCACCGTGCTCAGCGATTACCGGCCGGAGCACCGGCTGCCGCTGACCATGCCGATTCACGCCTTCGCCGGAGTCGAGGACTTCTCCGCGCCGCCGGAACGGATGACCGGCTGGCAGGAGGAGACGGTGGGCTCCTTCGGACTCACCCGGGTCCCGGGCGGGCATTTCATCACCGGGCCGGCCGAGCCGCAGGTGCTCACGGTGATCACCGACGCGATCGGTTAGGGCGTGCCGGGCGTCGCGGGACCGCGAGGACTTACCGGACACGCCCCCGCGGGTCAGTGGGACGAGCCAGGCAGGTAACCGCGCTGGACCGCGTGCACCCCGGCCTGGAACCGACTGCGGGCGTCCAGGTGCTCCAGCAGACCGGAGGCGATCCGGCGGACGGTGCGGGTGGAGATCCCGAGGTGGTTCGCGATCGACTCGTCCGTGTTGCCCTGGGCCATCAGACGCAGCACTTCGACGCGCTGCCTGGTCAGGCCGGCCTGGTCCGGCGCCGCGGGGGCACTGATCGGCTCAGCAGACTCCCAGATGTTCTCGAACAGCGCACAGACCAGGGTGACCACGCCGTCGTGGCGGATCAGCGCGGCGCTCGCCGAGGTGTTGTTGCTGTGGGTCGCGACCAGCGCGGTCCTGCGGTCGACGATGATCACGCGGTTCGGCAGAGTCGGAGCGGTCCGGACCCGGGCGCCGAGGCTCTGCAGCCACTCGGCGTGCGCCATGGTGGGCGCATCGCGCCTGATGCTGTCGAGGTAGACGGTCCGCATCCGGACACCGCGTTCGAGCAACCGCTGGTTGAGCGGCCGGGAGGAGGCCATGTTGGTGGTGGTCTGGGCTCCGCCGGGCGCCAGCGTCAGAAATTCCTCGGTGACCGTGCTGTTGAGGAGTTCGAGCTGCTCACGTATGGCCTCGATGCCTTCCAGATGCTGGATCTCGGCGGAGCTCGCCGAGCCGTACTCGAGGCCGTACTGGGCCAGCGCCTCGGCGATGGTCGCGCGGTTCTCCTCGAGTTGCTGCCGGTGCGCGGCGAGTTGGGCCTCTTGGCGTGCGATCAGAGCTTCGAAGCCAAGCAGCGGATTGACTGGACGGACCTGGTTCTGGTCCTCTGTGCAGGGTCGGGTGAGCGCGTATTCACTCAACTCGCCTAGCGCTGCGCGGAGTTCGGTCTCATGCATGGCAAGCCGACGAGCCCAGGAGGCGGTGTCTTCGCCGGGATGGGCAAGCATTACTCGGTAAACCGATTCCGCAACTGGGCTTATCCCGAGGCGGCTGAGCATCCCGTCAACCTCCAGTACTTGGCGAACCCGACTTGTGGTCGGGGCATGTTATCAGAGAAGTTTCAGGTGGCATGCGCCCATATTCGGTATAACTCCCCTGAATGTGAGAAATGACCGTTCATCTCGTCCATATGTACCTGAGGCCGCGCGGCGCTGAGACGGCCCTGTCTGCCGAGAGTGTCGCGGCCTTGGCAGCCTTGGCGGACCTGCCGGGCGTCGTGCACGCGGTGGTGCACTCCTCGGCCCTTCCGCACCCGGTCGTCGGCCTCTACCTGCGGGACTCCGGTGTACTTCGGGCGGAGGAGTCCGCGCGAACGCTCTGGCTGCGGCTGGTCGCGGATGAACCTTCGTTACGTGGCTGGGAGTTGGTACGGGCCGAGGTGCCGCTGCTGGTGGTGGACGAGCTGCGGCCCGAGGACGATTGAGACTCCTGCCGTGACCTACAGAGGACATGGCCGCCTTGCCCCCTCAGCACCCTCTTCTCACTCCCGAGTCACGCTGGCCAGAATTTCTTTCACCGGCCGGAGCTGCTAATCGGTACTCGTCTTGGGGAGAGGTCATGCGATTCGTCAACCACGCGCTGGGAGCGGTTGCGGCGCTGGGACTGCTGGGCTTGTCTTCGGTGCAGATGTCGGACGCCGGTACGGCCGGACCGACCGTGCCGGGAGTCGTTCTGGAGGCGGCGGCCACGGGGCCGGCCGGCGACTCGGGCTGGCAGGTCCCGGTGCCCGCAGTCGGCCAGTCCCACGACTCCGGCTGGCAGTAGTGGTCCGCATGGACTCGCTGCTCCCGGCCATGGAACAGAAGGCCGTCGAAGACGGGGCGGAGCGCCTGCTGGAGCTGCGGGACGCACTGGGCCGAGCGCCGGTCGAGAGCGTCCCGCTGCGGGACCTGCATGTCGTCGGATCACCCCGGAGCACCGTCGTATGTCCTGACTACACGCGTGAACTGGCTGCCCTTGACGGGCCGTTCGCTTCGGTTCTCGTGCACCGTGCCTCGATGTCGGTGGTCGACGGAGTGCACCGCGTGCGAGCCGCGCGGCTGAGAGGGGACACGCACGTCGGGGTCCGCTTCTTCGAAGGGACTGAGGAGCAGGGCCGCCTGCTGGCGGTCGCGCTCAACGTCCGGCACGGCCGCCCGCTCTCGATGGACGAACGCCTCACGGCGGTACGAGCCATCCTCGCCGGGCACCAGGAGTGGGCGGACCGGTCCGTGGCGGCACTGGCCGCAGTGGCACCGGGGACGGTCGCGGAGGTCCGGCGCGAGCTGTACGGCGAGCCGGCCCCGGACGCCGCCCGCTTGGGGCGGGACGGGCGAAGCCGCCCGGTCGATCCCGACCGGGGGCGCATTCTGGCGGCGGACCTGCTGACCCGTCATCCGGACAGCTCACTGCGGCAGATAGCGAAGCAGTCAGGCATCTCGCCGACCACCGTCTCCGATGTGCGGGCGCGGCTGGCGCGGGGGGAGAGCCCGACGCTGAGGAAGACCCCGGCCCGACAGCCGATGACCCGCCGCGGTCCAGCTGAAGCGGAGCGTACGGCGCACGTCGGGGAGATCCTGGACACCCTGCGGCGCGATCCGTCCCTGCGCCTCAACGACACCGGACGTTCGGTGCTGCGACTGCTCGACGTCAGCGCCGCCTTCCTCCGGGACGGGGAGGCCATCGCGGCCGGCCTGCCACCGCACTGCGTGCACGCCTTGGCCCGACTGGCCCGCGGATACTCCCGCAGCTGGGCCGTTCTGGCCGATCAGCTCGGCAGCGCCTGAACCCGGCCCGCCCGGCCAGGTGCGGGCCGGGAGGCCGGCCCCTCGGAGGGGGGGCGGGGCCCCGGCCGCGCCCCGGGAGGCCTCCGTACCAACCAGAGAATGGAGCGCATCTTGCGACTGAACCACCTCGTCCACCGGGCACCCGACTCTCCGATCGTGGCCGCGTACGCTCAACTCGACCATCGCGTCGAGCGGTTCACGATGCTGGACCTGGCCCAGGCCGCCCCGCGGTATCCGGCCGCACCCGAGGTGGTGGCACACGTCGAGGCCGTCGCACGCGACGGCCACGGGGCGGACTACGTGGAGCTGGCCGGCCTGGCGAAGCTGCGGGA
>NZ_JBMNDO010000188.1:0-10582 GCF_052542855.1 Streptomyces sp. SAS_281 | reverse complement strand
CCCCCCCCCCTCTCCCCCCCCCCCCCTCCCCCCCCCCCCCCCCCCCCCCCCCCCCCCCCCCCCCCCCCCCCCCCCCCCCCCCCCGACCCCCTGCCCCGTTCGTCCCCTTGTTGATTACTCTGGAGGGCGGCGGCGCCCCGTGCGCGCCCCGCCCCGCCCGAAGGCCCACGCGGCCGGCGGGGATTTTCCTGCGACCCGAGGAGTGACTCCCTCCAGCAATGGACGGATCGTCCGGTAGTACCTGCGCCGCCACCTCC
Organism: Streptomyces sp. SAS_281; assembly: GCF_052542855.1. Classification (NCBI taxonomy): domain Bacteria; kingdom Bacillati; phylum Actinomycetota; class Actinomycetes; order Kitasatosporales; family Streptomycetaceae; genus Streptomyces; species Streptomyces sp. SAS_281. The sequence goes on along the minus strand of NZ_JBMNDO010000188.1, from coordinate 10,325 downwards.
GTGGAGGCGGCGGCATGACAACCCCCCTGTTGCTGCTCTGCGCGGCATTCCTTCTCATCCTCGCCAACGGATTCTTCGTGGCGGCCGAATTCGGTCTCGTCACCGTGGAACGCGCGGACGCCGAGCGCGCCGCCGCCGCAGGCGACCGGCGGGCCCGCTCGGTCACCGACGCCCTGCGCGAGCTCTCCTTCCAGCTCTCCGGCACCCAGCTCGGCATCACCATCACCTCCCTGGTGGTCGGCATGCTCGCCGAACCGGCGCTCGCCCAGCTGCTGGACGGACCCCTCGCCCTGACCGGGCTGCCCGACGGCGTCGTGCCCACCCTCAGCGTGGTGGCCGGCATGCTGCTCGCGGCGGCCGTCCAGATGGTCATCGGCGAACTCGTCCCGAAGAACTGGGCGGTCTCCCGCCCGCTCACGGTCGCCCGGTTCGTCGCCGGACCGCAGACCCGGTTCACCCGGCTCTTCCGGCCGGTCATCGGCGCCCTGAACACCGCGGCCAACCGGCTCGTACGCCTCTTCGGCGTCGAGCCCACCGAGGAGCTGGCCTCCGCCCGCACCCCCGGCGAGCTGGTCTCCCTCGCCCGGCACTCCGCCGAGGCGGGCACCCTCGAACAGGACACCGCCGACCTCTTCGTACGGACCCTGTCGCTCGCCGGGCTCACCGCCCAGCACGTCATGACCCCGCGCGTGAAGGTCAGCGCCCTGCAGACCTCCGCCACCGCGGAGGACGTCCTCAACCTCACCCGCGCCACCGGCCTGTCCCGCTTCCCCGTCTACCGGGAGCGCATCGACGAGGTCGTCGGGATGATTCACCTCAAGGACGCCCTGGCCGTCCCGGCCCCCGAACGGCTGCGGACCACGGCCGGCCGGATCGCCGTGCCGCCGCTCCTGGTGCCCGAGACCCTGCCCGTCGAGCAGCTCCTCCAGCGGCTGCGCAAGGAGCAGCCGATCGCCGTCGTCGTGGACGAGTACGGCGGCACCGCCGGGGTCGTCACCCTGGAGGACATCATCGAGGAGCTGGTCGGGGAGGTCCGCGACGAGCACGACGCCGAGGGCGCCGACCGCCCCGAACTGGCCCCCGCCCCGCCCGAGGACGGCAGGGCCGCCTGGGACGCCGAGGGCAGCTGCCGGGTCCTCACCCTGCGCCGCATAGGACTCGACGTGCCCGACGGCCCGTACGAGACGGTCGCCGGGCTCGTCGCCGATCTGCTGGGCCGCATTCCCGCGCCCGGTGACCGGGCCGAACTGCCCGGCTGGCGGATCGCGGTCCGCCAGGTCGGCCACTACCGGGCCGAGAAGGTCCGCTTCGTCCGCACCGCCGGGACCGCGGGCGCGGACGCCGCGGAGCCGGCGGTCCTGGAGGCGGCGCGATGAGCCTCGTCCAGTTGGTCTTCGCCGGACTCCTGGTCCTCGCGAACGGCTTCTTCGTCGGCGCCGAGTTCTCCCTCGTCTCCGTACGCCGCAGCCAGGTCGAACCCCTCGCCGCGGCCGGTTCGGGCCGCGCCCGCCAGGTGCTGTACGGCCTGGAGAACCTGCCGCAGATGATGGCGGCGGCCCAGTTCGGCATCACCGTCTGCTCCCTGACCCTGGGCGCCGTCGCCGAACCCACCGTCGCCCACCTCCTGGAGCCGGTGTTCGCCGCCGTGCACCTGCCCGAGGGGCTGATCCACCCGCTCGGTTACGTGCTCGCGCTCGTCCTCGTCGTCTTCCTCCACCTCGTCATCGGCGAGATGGTCCCGAAGAACCTGGCGATGGCGGCGCCCGAGAAGACGGCGCTCTGGCTGAGCCCCGGCCTCGTCGGCTTCGCCCGGCTCTGCCGCCCGGTCACCGCGGCGCTCGGCGCCTGCGCCCGGCTGGTGCTCCGCCTCTTCGGCGTCGAACCGAAGGACGAGGTGGAGGCCGTCTTCACCAGCGAGCAGCTCAACCGCCTCGTGGAGGACTCCGGGCAGGCCGGCCTCATCGAACCCGAGGCGCAGGAGCGCCTGGAGGACGCCCTGGAGCTGGGCAGCCGCCCGGTCACCGACGTCCTGCTGCGCCGGGCGTCCCTGGTGACCGTGGACCCCTCGGTCACCCCGCGCCGCATCGAGGAGCTGACGGTCCGCACGGGCTTCTCACGCTTCCCGGTCTGCGCCGAGGGCGGCGGCCCGTTCATGGGCTACCTGCACGTCAAGGACGTCCTGGACCTGGAGGACGGCGAGCGCGCGGTGCCCCAGCAGCTCTGGCGCCCGATGGCCACCGTACGGGCCGAACTCCCGCTGGACGACGCCCTCACCGTGATGCGCCGCGCCGCCACGCACCTCGCCCAGGTCGCGGACGCCTCCGGCCGGGTCCTCGGCCTGGTCGCGATGGAGGACGTCCTGGAGACGCTGGTCGGTGAGGTCCGCGACCCCGCGCACCGGGTGACGGCGCCGCGCCGCACGGAGGAGCGGACGACGGACCCGGACGGGGCGGAGGCCCTGGTGGGCTGAGACCCGTCCCGGCCGCCGGAGCGGTCCGGCGGCCGGGACGGGCACGGCTCACGGCCCCGGCGGCTCCTGCTGCCCCCGGCCCACCGGTCCGCGCCCCGAAAGGACCTCGCCGTACGCCTGCATCAGGTCCGGCAGCCGCAGTGTGGCCAGGTCGTCCCGGGTGGGCATCGTCGTGCACCCGGAGAGCCGGAGATCGCGGTAGGCGCAGCTCTTCTCGTACAGCGTGCGCAGGAAGCGGCCGTTCCCCAGCTCGTCCAGCCAGCCCTGGTCCACCACGTGGCCGCTGATCGAGCGCAGCTCCTCCAGCGACTCCTCGTCCCACACGTCGCCGTTCTCGGCGGCCAGCACCTCGCCGATCGAAGTGAGTTCGAGGGGCCGGTAGCTGGGGAAGTCCACCCGGGTGGTGAAGCGCGACGAGAGCCCGGGGTTGGTGGACAGCAGCCGGTCCATGCCCTCCGGGTAGCCGGCCAGGATGACGACGAGGTGGTCCCGGTTGTCCTCCGCCCGTTTCAGCAGCACCTGGAGCGCCTCGTCGCCGTACGCGTCGCCCTTGCTGTATCCGGTGTTGGACAGGCTGTACGCCTCGTCCACGAACAGCACCCCGCCCAGCGCCGAATCGATCAGCTCGTTGGCCTTCACGGCGGTCTGGCCCAGGAACTCGCCCACCAGGTCCGCCCGCTGCGCCTCCACGAGGTGGTCGCCGCCGAGCAGGCCCAGCGCGTAGAAGACCCGGCCCAGGATGCGGGCCACGGTCGTCTTGCCGGTGCCCGACGGCCCGGAGAACACGAAATGCCGCTTCGGTGGCTGGACGGGCAACCCCTGGCCCGCCCGGAGGCGCGCCATGTTGAGCTGCGCCGAAAGGGCCTTGACCTGGCGCTTCACCGGTTCCAGACCGACCATGCGCTCCAGCTCGGCCAGCGCCTCGGCCAGCAGCGCCGGGTCGCTGGGCCGGGCCGGGAACGGCTGCGGCGCCGGGGCCTTCGCCCGCACCCCGCCGGGCAGCGGGGCGCCCCCGGCTCCGGGCACGCCCTGCGGATCCCCGCCGGGCGGCAGCTCCCGCCCGTCCGCCGGGTCCGCGCCCGGCGGCGGGGAGCCCTCCGCGTAGAACGCGTCCGCCTCCACGCCGGTCAGGGACACGGCCGCGAGCCCGGGCAGGTCGTCGGAGCCGTCGAGCCCGTCGTAGTCCGCGATGGCCGCGAGGCGGGCGGAGGTGTCCATGAAGGCGGGGTCGATGCGGTGCACGGCGCGGTAGAGGGGGAGGGCGGCGGCGCTGCGGCCGGTGCCCTCGTGGGCCCGGGCCAGCCAGTAGCGGAGCTCCTTGCGCTGCGGCTGCTCGCTGCGGCACCGCATCAGGGCCGTCGCGAGCATCGGCTCCGCCTGCCCGAACATCTCCAGACGCACCCGGGCCATCCCGCCGAACAGCCCCGCCTCGATGCCCAGCAAGGGGTCGTCGATCAGCTGTTCCGTATGGCGCACGAGCTGGTCCCAGTCCTTGACCAGGTAGGAGCGGCAGGCGTGCAGGAAGCGGACCTGGGGGTCGGTCTCCACCGGCGGCAGGGCGGCCAGCGCGCGGTCGAGCTCCGCGACATGGCGGCCGTCGAGCCAGTGGGAGGCGTGCGCGAGGAGCAGGTCGCGCGGGCTTTCGAGGACCGGCTGCACCCACCAGCCCAGCCAGTACCAGGAGTTGAGCGTGCGCCGGTAGCGGGTGCGCTGCTCGCCGAAGCGGTCGCGGTGGCGGTGCATGTGCAGCAGCGCCGACGCGGTGTCGACGCGCAACGCGTGCAGTCCGAGCCAGGCGTCCGCCATGCCGGGGTCCTGGCCCACCGCCGACCGGAACTCCTCCTCGGCCTGCGGATACGCGCCCATGGTGTAGGCGTCCACGCCCCGCAGCCAGGCGAGGTCGGCCGGGGCCTGCGCGCCCTGCGTGCCGAAGTCCATCAGGTCCCCCACAGACGTGCCCCCAGCATGGTCCACGCGACAGGCCCTGTGCGCGCCGAATCGCTGTGCCGTGGACGGGAATTGACCGCACCGAGAGGCATCGTACCTGTGCGGTGCGTATCCGACGAAGGGTGCCGCAGGGCGAAGGAGCGCCGTGACCCAGGGTGAGGAAGGGAGCGCTGTGCGGGGCCGGAGAGGCGGGGGCCGCACAGGACGAAGCCCCCGGTCACGGGGGAACGACCGGGGGCTTCGCGTCTGTGGGGGCTCCGAAAAGCCGCACATTGAGAACGTAAGACCTGTACCGCCCCCGGGTCAAGCGGAGTGGAACGACTCCCGAGCGGTTTTCCGGCGGCGCGATAGGGCGGCGCGAGTCGGTCACGCCGGGTGACGGAACGGTTCAGCGCCGCTCCCGCGCGGGTCCCTCCAGCCACTCGTATCCCACAGGCAACTGCCGTACCAGAGCGTCCGCCCAGGGGCGCGAGGGGTCGGCCGAGAAGTGCGCGGTCTCGGCCGCCGTCCAGCCGTCCCAGAAGGAGCGCAGCGCCGGTCCGTCGCGTCGCCGGCCGCGCGTCCAGGACTCCTCGGCGGGCAGGTCCATCCACAACAGCCGTGCCAGCAGTGGTCGCAGGGCGCGCCGCCCGGCGCCGACGCCCTCGATCAGGACGACGGGGGCGGGCTCCAGAGTCCTGGCAGGCCCGAAGGCCCGTGCCGTCCAGTCGTACGGGGTGTAGCGCGCGGGTTCGCCGCGCGACAGCGGCCCCGTCACCTGCTCGCGGAGCCGGCCCGTCCAGGCGAACAGTTCCTCGTGCGTGGCCAGATCGTCCAGGTGCAGCACCGGCGCCCCGCCGAGCGCCGCCGCGAGCCGGCCGGCGAACGTGCTCTTGCCCGATCCCGCGTGGCCGTCGACAGCGACCAGCCGCACCGGTCCGCAGGATGGCGGGAGGGCGGAGAGCCGCGCGGCGTGGAGCGCGAGATCGTTCATGCGCCCAGCCTAGGCCGTTCGGCCCAGCCGCAGGTCACGCCAGTGGTAGAGACCAATATTGCTCGACCGGCGCGGGTCGAATCGCTGGCCGAACCGGGACGCGACCCGCGATAGTTGGCGCACTGTCGTGCACCGCAGCCCCATTCCGCAGACGACGACCGGGGGTCTCGCCCATGCCCAGTCCCACCTCACGCCGCACCGTGCTCGCCGCCGCCGTCGTGGCGGCCGCCGGTGCCGGAACGCTGTCGTCCGCCGCCTCCGCGGCAGCCGCGCCGCGCCCCGGCCGGCCCGCGCCGCCCTCGGTGGACCACCACGCCTGGACCACGTACACCGACTGGCGCTGCGGCGACCGGGCCGGGACCCGCGCGGTCGCCGGCCGCCGTGCCGGTCTGGTCATCGCCCACCCGCTGGGCCGTACGGACTACACCGACCCGCACACCGGCACCACCGCCGCCTGGGAGTACGCGACCTGGACCTCGCCCGAGCACCGCTCCTCCGTCCCCGCGACCGAGGTGATCGCCTCCTGGAACGCGGACACCCCGGCCGGCACCTGGATCCAGATCGAGCTGAGCGGCGGCTACTCGGACGGCACCGGGACCCCGTGGTACGTGATGGGCCGCTGGGCCGCCGGTGACGCGGACATCCGCCGCACCTCGGTCGACGACCAGAGCGACGGCAAGAGCTCCATCTGGACGGACACCTTCTCGTTGGACGACGCGGCGAGCGGCCTGCGCCTGCTCTCGTACCGCCTCCGGCTGACCCTGTACCGCACCCCGGGCAGCCGCCTCACCCCGACGGTGTGGCGGGTGGGCGCGATGGCCTCGGACATCCCGGACCGCTTCACGGTGCCGGCGAGCACCCCGGGCCTGGTCCGCGAGCTGCCGGTGCCGCGCTACTCGCAGAACGTCCACGTGGGCCAGTACCCGGAGTACGACAACGGCGGCGAGGCGTGGTGCAGCCCGACCTCCTCGCAGATGATCATCGAGTACTGGGGCCGCCGGCCGTCCGCCGAGGACCTGGCCTGGGTGGAGCCCGGCATTCCGGACCCCTCGGTCTGCCACGCCGCCCGCTTCACGTACGACAACCAGTACGAGGGCTGCGGCAACTGGCCGTTCAACGCCGCCTACGCGGCCACGTACGACGACATGAGCGCCGCCGTGACCCGCCTCGGCTCCCTGAACGACGTGGAGACCCTGGTCCGCGCGGGCATCCCCGTCATCACCTCGCAGTCCTTCCTCAAGGAGGAGCTGACCGGCGCGGGCTACGGCACGTCCGGCCACCTGATGACGGTCATCGGCTTCACCGCCGACGGCGACGTCATCGCCAACGACCCCGCGTCCCCGGACGACGACGCGGTCCGCCACGTCTACAAGCGCCACGAGTGGGAGACCATCTGGCTGCGCACCAAGCGGTACGACGCGAGCGGCAAGGTCAGGAGCGGGACCGGCGGGGTCTGCTACGTCTACTGGCCGGCCCACCCGACCCCCGCGCAGCGGCGGGCGCTGAGGTCGTTCGGGCTGGTGTGAGCCGCCGGGTCCGCCGGTCGGCGCAATCCGGGGGCGTAACGGCCGCCGGGACGCAGGATCGGCGGGCGATCGGGTAAACGGGCAGCGGGTGAGCGGCCGGGAGAGGCCGACGCCGCTGCCCGCGTGCTCGAAAGGGGTACCGATGCGTGCCGTTACCGTACGGCCTTCGGCCGGCAGGAGCCTTGAGGTGTGCGAGGTGCCCGACCCGGTGCCGGGCCCGGGCGAGCTCCTGGTGGAGGGGCTCTGTGTGGGGGTCTGCGGCACGGACAAGGAGATCGCGGCCGGCGACTACGGCTGGGCGCCGGACGGCGAGGACCGGCTGATCATCGGTCATGAGTCGCTGGGGCGGGTGCGGCAGGCGCCCCCGGCGAGCGGCTTCTCGGCCGGCGACCTGGTCGTGGGCGTGGTGCGCCGGCCCGATCCGGAACCGTGCGGCGCCTGCGCCCGGGGCGAGTTCGACATGTGCCGCAACGGGCGCTACACGGAGCGCGGGATCAAGGAGCGGCACGGCTACGCCAGCGGGTTCTGGACCGTCGAGAGCGATTACGCGGTCCGGCTCGACCCGTCCCTGGAGCGCGTCGGCGTCCTGCTCGAACCGACCACCGTGGTGGCCAAGGCGTGGGAGCAGGTCGAACGGATCGGCGCGCGGTCCTGGTTCGAGCCGCGGCGGGTCCTGGTCACCGGTGCGGGACCGATCGGCCTGCTCGCCGCGCTGCTGGGCCGGCAGCGAGGACTGGACGTCCATGTCCTCGACCGGGTGACCTCGGGGCCGAAGCCCGGTCTGGTGGCCGGTCTCGGGGCCACGTACCACAGCGGCTCCATCGACGACGTGGCCTCCGCCCTCCGCCCCGACGTGGTGATCGAGGCGACGGGCGTCGGAGACGTGGTCTTCGGCGCGATGCGGGAGACCGGGAGCTACGGGATCGTCTGCCTGACCGGCGTGTCGCCCAAGGGGCGCCGGCTGTCGGTGGACGCCGGCACGCTCAACCGCGAACTGGTGCTGGAGAACGACGCCGTGGTGGGGTCGGTCAACGCCAATCTGCGCCACTACCGGGCGGGCGCGGAAGCCCTCCGCCGCGCCGACGCGGACTGGCTGGAGCGGATGATCACCCGGCGGGTGCCGCTGCGGGACGCCGCCGACGCGTTCACCGCACAGGACGGCGACATCAAGGTCGTCATCGATCTCGGCTGACGCCCCGGGGCGCCACGCGCGCCCTCAGCCGATGCCGTAGGCCGCCGCGATACCCGCGATCACCAGGTCGAGCGCTTCCGCGTAATGCCGCTCGTAGTCCGCGAAGATCTCCGCACCCGCCGCGGCGGTCAGCGGGTAGGCGGCCAGCAGCCGCGCGCGCTCGGCCACGTCGAACCCCTCCCGGCGCAGGCCCGGCAGGGGTTCCGCGCCCTGCTGCTCGATGACGGAGCCCAGCGTGAACATGTACGTCGTCGTGGCGGCCCGCACCGCCTGGGCCAGGCTGAAGCCGGCGGTGGTGAGCAGCCGCAGGCTCTCCTCCATCTGCTCGGCGTGCACCGCGCCCGTGAAGCGCGAACCGCTGAACACCCTGGCGCCGTCCCGGTAGCCGAGCAGGGAGGTCCGCAGGGCGTGGTTGGTCGTCCGCAGCCGCTCCCGCCAGGTGTCGGCCGGGTCGAGGGGGGTCCCGGCGACCATGCGCCGGTACATCTCGGTCGCCATCTCGTCCAGCAGGGCCTGCTTGTCCTTGAAGTGCCAGTAGAGGGCGGGCGCCTTGACGTCCAGCTCCCTCGCGATGGCGCGCAGGGTCAGACCCTCCAGGCCCACCTCGTTCAGCAGCCTCAACGCCGTGTCCGCGACCCGTCGGCGGTCGAGGGGGGCGCGTCGTTCGGTACTCACGCTTGACAGCTTAACGCCGTTAAGGCCATTCTCGGAGCCATCCAGTACTTAACAACGTTAAGGAGAATCGCCATGGACACGGATGTCCTGATCGTCGGCGCGGGCCCGACCGGTCTCGCCCTGGGAGTGGACCTGGCCCGGCGCGGCGTGGACGCGCTCGTCCTGGAACGCGCGCAGGCGCTGTTCCCCGGCTCCCGCGGCAAGGGCCTCCAGCCCCGCACCATGGAGGTCTTCGACGACCTCGGCGTCATCGACGCGATCCACGCGGCGGGCGGCACCTACCCGGTCGGCATGGTCTGGCGGAACGGCGAGCGGGTCGGCGAACACCACATGTTCGACCCGGTCGAGCCGAGCGACGGCTCGCCCTACGACAAGCCGTGGATGGTGCCGCAGTGGCGCACCCAGGAGCTCCTGGCGGAGCGGCTGGCGGCGCTGGGCGGCCGGATCGCCTTCGGCCGGGAGGCCGTCGGTCTCACGCAGGACGCGGAGGGCGTCACCGCCCACCTCTCCGGCGGCGGCACGGTGTGCGGCCGCTACCTCGTCGCCGCCGACGGCGGCCGGTCGGCGGTGCGCCGCGCGCTGGGCATCGGGATGACCGGCGAGACCGTCGACCCGATCTCGACCCTGGTCGCGGACGTCCGGATCACCGGCCTGGACCGGGACAACTGGCACATCTTCCCGCCCCGCGACGGCGCCGACTTCCTCGCCGTCTGCCCGCTGGCCGGCACGGAGGACTTCCAGGTGACCGCCCGCTTCCCGGAGGGGACCGACGTCGACCTCACCCCGGACGGCGTCCGCAAGGTCCTCGCCGCGCGCTCGCACCTCCCCGCCGAGGCCGTGACCGAGGTGCGCTGGGCCTCCGACTTCCGCCCCCGCGCGGCCCTGGCCGACCGCTTCCGGGCGGGCCGGGTCTTCCTCGCCGGGGACGCCGCGCACGTGCACTCCCCGGCCGGCGGACAGGGCCTGAACACCAGCGTCCAGGACGCCTACAACCTGGGCTGGAAGCTGGGCGCGGTCCTGGCGGGCGGCGCCCCGGCCGCGCTCCTGGACAGCTACGAGGAGGAGCGGCGCCCGGTCGCCGCCCAGATGCTCGACCTGTCCACCGGCGTCCACCGGGGCGAGGTCCGCCGAGGCGGTGCTACCCGCCAACTGGGCCTCGGATACCGGGAGTCACCGCTCACCGAGGAGACGCGGGAATCGGTACCGGAGGGCGCGCTCCGGGCCGGCGACCGCGCACCCGACGCGACGGTGGACGGTGTACGGCTCTTCGACGCGTTCCGCGGGCCGCACTGGACGCTGCTCGCGCTGGGGACCGCCGCACCCGGCGGAGTGCGCGGACCCGTGGCGCGGGTGGTGGGCGGGAGCGCCCCCTGCGCATACGGAGCCGGTCTCTTCCTCGTGCGGCCGGACGGGTACATCGGCTGGGCCGGGACCGCACCGGACGGGCTCGACGCCTACCTGCGCCGCTTCGGCCCGACCGGCTGAGGCCGCTGAGGGTCTGGGGCGTGTTCCGGAAGTGGGGCCGTCCGCCGGCCGGACGGC
>NZ_JBMNDO010000187.1:0-10703 GCF_052542855.1 Streptomyces sp. SAS_281 | reverse complement strand
CGCCAGGTTCTCCGCCGAACGCCAGAAGTTCTGCGTGGCGTTGCCGTTGAACCAGCCCGCGTCCACGGTGACATCACCGTTGAACGTCGTGTCGTCGGGGTTCAGCCCGAGGCCGGCGATCGACGTGTAGAAACCGATCTGCGCGTTGATGTTGTCGTACGTGCCGGGCTTGAAGAGCAGCGCGTAGCGGCCGTCGCCGAACTGCGCCGACTCCTGCTTCTTGAACACCTCGTCGACCTTGGCCTGGATGTCCGGCGTCGACGGGTCGAACACCATGACGTTCGGGCCGAGATCGCCGCCGCCCTCGACGGCCTGCGCGTCCTGCCCGAAGGCGGTCTGCGCCGTGGGGACGGCCATGAGGAGCGACACGGCGAAGGCGGCGAACCCGAAGGCCCTGCCCCGGCGCCTGCGGCGGGATGGTGCGGTGGAGGTGGGTGTGGGGGGTGTGGTGGGGGCTTCCGTGGGGGGAAGGTGCATGGACGTACGTCTCCAGGGTCTTGGTGCGGGTGACGCGACGAACGGTCCGGAGAGCGCTCAGAGAGCGCTCTCCGATGGGTGTCGATGGTTCCGTTGTTACCCGGGACACGTCAAGAGGTGTGCGTCGGAAGCCTGGACCGAACCCCGCTGTGCGCAACAAATAAGGTCTGCGGCACGGCAATTGACCCGCTCTGTGGCCAGTTCGGAGTGCGCTTGCGTTCAGGAGCTGACGGTGACCGCACGGGAGCGCGGGGTGCTCGGTCCCCATCCGCGTAGCCGCCCCTTAGGGTCGTACGGGTGACCGGACTCGACGTGACCCGCGCCTATTACGACACCGTCGCCGAGGACTACGCCGCCCGCGTTCCCGGACTCTTCGCCGAGGACGTGCCGGGGCGCGCGCTGATCGGCGCGTTCGCGGAGGAGGTCCGAGTGGACGGCGGGCTCCCCGTGGCCGATCTCGGCTGCGGACCGGGCCATGTGACGGCCCATCTGGCCGGCCTCGGGCTGAGCGTCCAGGGCGTGGACGTGTCGCCGCGCATGGTGGAAGCCGCCCGGCGCCGCCACCCGGACCTGCGCTTCGAGACCGGGGCGATGGACGCGCTCGGGCTGCCGGACGGCGGCCTCGGCGGAATCGTGGCCTGGTGGTCGATCCTGCACACGCCGCCGGACCGGCTCCCGGTCCTCTTCGCGGAGTTCCGCCGCGTCCTGGCGCCTGGCGGCCGGCTGCTGCTGGGGTTCCACGCCGGGAACGGGGAGCCCTACACCTCGGAGAAGCGCGCCGGCGGATTCGCGTACGCCATCCATCTGCTGTCACCCGACCGGGTCGTCGGACAACTCGAAGAGGCCGGATTCGCCCTCACCGCCCGGCTGACCACCCCGGGCGCGAGGTGGCCCCAGGTGTGCGTGCTGGCCCGGGCGGCCGGTGCGTGAGGGGTGACCTGGCCGGCACCTTGGTCAGGTGGGGTGCCGGCCAGGGGCTGTGGGTACGCGTCAGGCGCGCGTGATGCGGGCGATGGCCTCGACGGTCAGGGCGCGGTCGTGCGGCTCGGTCTCCAGCGCGCGATGGATGGACAGGCCCTCGATCAGCGCGTCGAGCTGACGGGCCGTCGCCGGGTCGAAGTGCCACTCCAGGGCGACCCGGCTGCGGCGCATCCATTCGCGGGTCAGCTCGCGGTAGGCGGGCTTGCGGGCGGCGAGGGTGTACAGCTCGTGCGTGAGGACCAGTTCGCGCTGGTTGCCGCCGGACAGATGGTGGACCAGATCGGCGACCGCCTCGCGCGCCTCGTCCTGCGTGGTGGCGGCGCCCAGGCGCTCCTCGAAGACGGCGACGATGCCGCTGGAGAAGCGGGTGAACGCCTCCCGCAGCAGCTCGTCCATGCCGCCGAAGTGGTACGTCATCGAACCGAGCGGGACCCCGGCGCGAGCGGCGACCTTGCGGTGCGAGGTCCCCGCGACCCCCTCGGCCGCGATCAGGTCGAGCGCGGCGGTGATGATGCGCTCCCGCCGCTCGGGGTCGTTCTGTCCGGTCGCCACGCTCTGTCCCTCGTCGTCCCTAGATCGAACGGATCACCCGGGCCGGATTGCCCACGGCGACCACGTTGGCGGGGATGTCCTTGGTGACCACGGCACCCGCCCCGATGACGCTGTTGTCCCCGATGGTCACACCGGCCAGCACGATCGCCCCGCCGCCGAGCCAGACATTGTCGCCGATCGTGATGGGCCGCGCCGCCTCCAGCTTGTCCCGGCGGGGTGCCGGCTCCACCGGGTGCGTGGGCGTCAGCAGCTGGACGTTCGGCCCGATCTGGCAGTCGCGGCCGATGGTGATCGGCGCGACGTCCAGCGCGGTGAGGTTGTAGTTGATGAACGTGTCCTCGCCGACCGTGATGTACGAGCCGTAGTCGACGTACAGCGGCGGCCGGATGTGTGCCCCCGTGCCGAGACCGCCGAGGAGTTCGGCGACGACGGGCTGCGCCGCGTCCGGGTCCTCGGCGTAGGCGGCGAGATAGCGGGCGGCCAGCCGCACGGCCCGCTTCTGGGCCTCGACGATCTGCGGGTCGTCCGCGATGTACAGGTCTCCGGCGAGCATCCGCTCGTGGTTCGTACGCGGATCGCCCGCGAAGTAGTCCGTCATGGGTACGAGCGTACACTCTAGGCGTACGATCGTACGCTCGTGGCGTCCGCCACTTCTCCCGACCGTCTGACGAGGCCCCGCTGTATGGATGCCGCCACACGCCGCTGGCGTGCCGCCCTGTTCCTCTTCATGCTCGCCGCCGGTACCGGCATGGCCTCCTGGGTCGCGCGCACCCCGGCCGTCCGGGACGGGCTCGACGTGTCCACCGGCGCGATGGGCCTGGTGCTGTTCGGGCTGTCCACCGGCTCGATGGCCGGTGTCATGGCGTCCGGGCCGCTGGTGCGGCGCCAAGGGGGCCGCAGGACGATCCTCGGCGGCGTCACCCTGATCGTCGCCGGGCTGCTGGTCGTCGCGGCCGGGACCGCCCTCTCGCTCGCCGCCGTGGTCTTCGGGGGACTGGCCCTGTTCGGCGGCGGGATGGGGATGAGCGAGGTGGCGTTCAACATCGAGGGCGCCGCGGTCGAGACCGCCATCGGCCGGCCCGTCCTGCCGGTGCTGCACGGCTGCTTCAGCCTGGGCACCGTCGTCGGGGCGCTCCTCGGCATGGCGCTGACGGCGGCCGCGTTCCCCGTCGGATGGCATCTGACACTCGTCGCGGTTCTGATAGCCGCGGCCGGTACGCGGGCGGTCCTCGCCATTCCGCACGGCACCGGCAAGGAGGACGCACCGGCCGCGGGCGCGGGGCAGGGCGGCCTGCGGGGCCAGCTGCACGTGTGGCGCGACCGGCAGCTCGTCCTGATCGGCGTGATCGTGCTGGCGATGGCCTTCGCGGAGGGCGCGGCCAACGACTGGCTGCCGCTGCTCATGGTCGACGGGTACGACGTGAGCCCCACGGCGGGCTCGCTGACCTTCCTGGTCTTCGCCGCCTCCATGACCCTGGGCCGATTCGCCGGCGGACCGTTTCTGGAGCGCTTCGGCCGGGCGATGGTCGTCCGGATCAGCGGCCTGACCGCCGCGCTGGGCCTGGCGGTGGTCATCCTCGCCCCGAGCCCCCTGATGGCGGGCGCCGCCACGGTGCTGTGGGGGCTCGGCGCCTCGCTCGGCTTCCCGGTCACGGTCTCCGCCGCGGGCGACCACCCGACGGACGCCGCCGCACGGGTGGCCGCCGTCTCCACGGCGGGCTACGGCGCCTTCCTGGTCGGCCCGCCCGCCCTCGGCTTCCTCGCCGACCACATCGGCCTGCGCCTCACGATGACCGTGGTCCTGGCGCTGGTGGCCGTGGCGGCGCTGCTGGCCGGGGCGCTGGGCCCCGGCCGGGAGGGCGGCAGGCCGAGGGCGGAGGCGGCGCCGGAAACGGCCTAAAGGCCCTCCGCCTCCCCGTCCCACAGCGCGGTGCTGTGCGCGGCGGTCAGCGCGGCGATCCGGGACAGCGCCTCGCCGGCCGGCATGGGGGCGAGCCGGCGGCCGCCGCGCAGCCGGAGTGCGACGAGGCCGTCGGCCGCCTCCGCCGCACCGATCACCACCTGGTACGGCACCAGCCTGGCCTCCCGGATCCGGGCGCCCAGGCTGCCGCGCTCACGGCCGCTGATCCCCGCGCGCAGCCCCAGCTCCGCGCACCGCCCGGCCAGCGCCTCCGCGTCCGGGAGTTCGGCGTCGGACACCGGCAGGACCGCCAGCTGTTGCGGGGCGAGCCAGGCCGGGAAGGCGCCGCCGTGCTGCTCGATGAGATGGGCGACGGCCCGCTCGACGCTGCCGATGATGCTGCGGTGCACCATCACCGGGCGGTGCTTCGCCCCGTCGGCCCCGGTGTACTGGAGGTCGAAGCGCTCCGGCTGGTGGAAGTCGGCCTGCACGGTGGACAGGGTGAACTCGCGGCCCGCCGCGTCCTCGACCTGGACGTCGATCTTCGGCCCGTAGAAAGCCGCCTCGCCCTCCGCCGCCTCGTACGGCAGCCCCGACGCTTCCAGCACCTCGGTCAGCAGGGCGGTGGAACGCCGCCACAGCTCGGGGGCGGCTACATACTTGCCGCCCGGCCCCGGCAGCGACAGCCGGAAGCGGGCCGCGCGGACTCCCAGCGCCTCGTACGCCCGGAGGATCATGTCGAGCGCCCCGCGCGCCTCGTCGGCGACCTGCTCCACGGTGCAGAAGATGTGCGCGTCGTTCAGCTGGATGGAGCGCACCCGGGTCAGCCCGCCGAGCACCCCGGACAGCTCCGCGCGGTACATCCCGCCCAGCTCCGCCATCCGCAGCGGCAGTTCGCGGTAGCTGTGCGCCCGGGAGCGGTAGATCACCGCGTGGTGCGGGCACAGGCTGGGCCGCAGCACCAGTTGCTGTCCCTCGCCCAGGTCCATCGGCGGGAACATGTCGTCGCTGTAGTGCGCCCAGTGCCCCGAGCGTTCGTACAGCTCCCGTTTGCCGAGCACCGGCGAGTACACGTGGCGGTAGCCGGCCCGCCGCTCGGCGTCCCGGATGTACTCCTCCAGGGTGTGCCGCAGCTCCGCTCCGTCCGGCAGCCAGTAGGGAAGCCCCGCGCCGATCAGCGGGTCGGTGTCGAACAGCTCCAGCTCGCGGCCGAGTCTGCGGTGGTCGTGCATGGGGGTCTCCTCGCGGGGGAAGGGCGAGCGACCCCACGCGAAAGCCCCGGGGCACTCGCCCCGGGGCTTGTCGGCTGGTCAGCAGTCAGCGCGCCGGGACACTCTCCGGCGTCGTCGTGTTCACGGCGGCACGCTGCATGGATCCGACGCTAACAGCGCCCCGCGCCCGCCCGCATCCGGTTTTCCCGCCCGTGTGCGGGGGAAGGCCGCGGCTCATGCCTTCTTCACCGAGTCCAGGTGCGCGAAGACCACGACGTTGTCCTCGTAGTCCTTGGCCTTCCGGTCGTAGTTGCCGCCGCAGGTGATGAGCCGCAACTGGGCGTCCGGGGTGTCGGCGTACACCTTGTCGTCGGGGAAGTCCGCCTTGCTGAACGTCTCCACGGTGTCCACGGCGAACGTCGCCACCGTGCCGTCGGCGCGGGTGATGTCGACGGTCGCCCCGGGTTTCAGGAAGCGCAGCTGGAGGAAGACGGCCGGACCGGTCGTGGTGTCCACATGGCCCGCCACGATCGACGCCCCCCGTTCGCCGGGCGTCGCACCGTCCTTGAACCAGCCGACCAGGTTCCTGTCGTTCGGCGGCGGCGCGTCGAGCCGGCCCGAAGGACCGATGGAGAGCGGCGTGAACGGCGCGTCCACCGCGATCGCCGGGATCCGCAGCCGGGTCGGCACCGAGCGGGGCAGCGCGGGCGACTCGCTCGGAGCGGCCTCGGCGGAGGCCCCCGCCGACGGGGACGCGGCGGCGGACGCGGCTGCCGGGGGCGGGGCGGGCGCCTTGTCGTCGGCCGGCGAACCGATGGAGTGGTAGATCAGGGTCATGCCGAGACCGGCCGTCGCGAGGGGCCAGAACAGCGCCCGGCCGAGCGAGCCGGTGCGGGACGCGGCCCCGGGGGAGGGGGTTTCGGTGGTCTGCGGGGCGGCCATGGAGCACGTGCCTTTCGTCCGTACGGGGGCGGTACGAGTGGGGAGGACCGGGGAAACGCGGGCGCCGCGGCCACCGTCCCGAGGGGACGGCGACCGCGACGACAGAGGGCCCGCGGGCCGGTCAGGCCATCGCACCGCCGGACGCCTGGCGGCGGCGGAGCCGGTACGCGGCGACGCCGGCGCCGCCGAGGAGCAGCAGCGAACCGGCCGCCAGACCGCTGCCGGTCATCGCCATCGCACCGCCACCCGTGTGCATGCCGCCGCTCGGCTTCTCCTCGTCCTTGTACTTGCCGCCCTCGTCACCGGGCTGCCACTCCTTGGCCACGGTCTGCGCGAGGGCGCCGCCGCCGGTGTGGACGCCGCCGTGCGGCTTGTCCGCGTCGTCCTTGCTGTACTTGCCGCCCTCGTCGTCCGGCTGCCACTCCTTGGCGAGGGTGTTGGCCAGCGCGCCGCCGCCCGTGTGGACGCCGCCGCTCGGCTTGTCCTTGCTGTACTTGCCGCCCTCGTCACCGGGCTGCCACTCCTTGGCGACCGCCTCGGCGAGGGCGCCGCCGCCGGTGTGGACGCCGCCGTGGGGCTTGTCCGCGTCGTCCTTGCTGTACTTGCCGCCCTCGTCGCCCGGCTGCCACTCCTTCGTGACGGTCTTCGACAGGGCGCCACCGCCGGTGTGCATGCCGCCGTGCGGCTGGTCCTTCTTCCACTCGCCGTCGGAGTTGTCGTGCTCGTGGTCGGAGGCGGACGAGCCGCCGTGGTGCTGGTCGGCGGCGACGGTCATCGCGTAGGCCGAGGGAGCGGTGATGGTGAGGACCGCCGTGACGGCGGCCGAAGCGAACAGCGTGCGGGCAGAGCGCATCTGTACACATTTCCTTTCGTCGCCCCTGCGAGGAGTGACGACGTGTCGACTCCTGGTGACGCAGTGGCTACGTGATCCACCGTCAGTCCGAACCCGGGAGCGCGCCATCGGAGAGCGCCGCATGGGGGCCGCGGCGTGGGCCCATCGAGTGGCGGAGAACGGATAATCACCCGTTGGACGGCATGCCGCGCCCCAAGAGGTTTGGGCGACGCGCCTCAAGGGTTCTGAGCGACGCGCCCCACCTCCCGCCCCGTCAGTTCAGGAGGGCCCGCGCCGCCCGCGCACTGGCGCGCACCGCCTCCGCGACGGCCGGTTCCACCTCTTCCACGACCCGCGCGTACTCCTCCAGCTCGGCCGCGCCGCGCAGGAACTCGCCCGCGCGCACCAGCAGCTGGGCGTGCTCGTAGCGCAGCCTGGCCGGGTGCGACGGCAGCAGCAGCGACAGCTCCGCGGCCCACAGCGCCACGGCCGTGTGCTCCGGGCGGGCCGCGGCCCAGGCCCGGATGTTGTTCAGGACCCGCAGCACGACCTCCAGCGGCCGCGCGGGCTCCAGCGACGACGGCTCCCACCGCTCCCCGGTCGCGCTCGTCACCAGCAGCTCCGCGTCCTGGTCCGTCAGCGGCCGCCCCCCGGCGAACGGATCGGCGAGCACCCGCTCGCCCGGGTCGCCGAAGCCGACCACGAAATGACCCGGCAGAGCCACCCCGTACACCGGGGCGCCCGCCCGCCGGGCGACCTCGATCCACACCACCGACAGCAGGATCGGCAGCCCGCGCCGCCGCCGCAGGACCTCGTGCAGCAGGGAGGACTCCAGCCGCTGGTAGTCCGCCGTCGAGCCCTCGAACCCGCACCGCTCACCGAGCAGTTCGGCCAGGGCCGACGCCCAGGCGTGCGCCCCGCGCAGTCCGTACGGGAGCAGCCCGGCGAGCCGGTCCAGCTCGATCTGGGCCTCGTCGACGCCGTGCGCGTCCAGCGCCGGATCGGCCTCCGCCGCCACCAGCAGGCACAGCAGTGCCAGGTCGGGCCGTTCGGCCCTGGCCTCCTCCGCGAACCGGCGGCGCCGCTCCTCGCGGTCGTTCCTCTCGGGCGCCACCGGTCACACCGGCCGGAAGTGGTGGTAGCGGTGGTGCGTGGCGAAACCCATCCCGTCGTACAGCGCGCGGGCGCCCTCGTTGTCCGCCTCCACCTGGAGCCAGGCGGCGGACGCGCCCTCGTCCATCGCCTGCCGGGCCAGCGCGGTCATCACGGCGGTCGCCAGGCCCCGGCGCCGGTGCTCGGGCGCCACCTCGACGGCCATGAAGCCGGCCCACCGGCCGTCCACCACGCACCGCCCGATCGCGGCGGGCGCCTCGCCCTCCTCGCCGGGCACGGTGGCGAACCACACCGAGGGGCCCCCGTGCAGCACGGCCGTCACCTCCGGCCCCGGCGTCCCGACGCGCTGGTAGCGGGTGAGCCACGCCGCACCGGCCGTACGGTCCAGCCGGACCCGGGAGACCTCGGCGGGCAGGTCGCCGACCGGGGCGAGCGCCGCGATCCGCACCTCCGCCGTCACCTCGCGCCGCCAGCCGTGCTCCTCCAGCGCCGCGCACAGCTCCTCCTGCGCGCCCTCGGCACCGGTCGCGGTCTGTACGTACGCGGGCAGCCCCCGTTCCGCGTACCACGTCCGGACCTGCCCGAGCGCCTCGCCGAGCGGCATGCCCGGGTCGCCGAGCGGCAGCACGGAGTTGGCGCGGCGGGTGAACCCCGCGGAGGCGCGCAGCAGCCAGTCGCCCAGCGGTTCGCTCTCCACGGGCTGCCAGGCGCGCGCGGTCACCCGGGCGAGTTCGGCGAAGGACGCGGCGGGGCCGCGCCGCCGGGCCGGGGCGGCCGGCACGACCTTGCCCGCCACGAGGGACGACTCCGCGATGCGCACCGACGCGCCGTTCTTGGGTGTGATACACAGCACGCCGTCGTTCCACGATGTGAGAACGCCGACCGTGTCGGTGAATTCCGACCCGTTGGAGCCGTCTCCGGTCACACGTCGGACTGATACCCGTTTGCCCACGTCAGCTGGTGCAATTCGGACCTCCAGCCGTCCGCCGATGGTGAATTCCACAGCTCTGTCCGCCCCTCCTGTTCGGATCGTGCCCGCGAACGGAGATACTAGGTGCGGGCATCGACGACGCCGCGCTCCCGCGCGAGAGCCAACGCCCTACCGAGGAGGAACGACAGCGTGACCTACGTCATCGCGCAGCCTTGTGTCGACGTCAAGGACAAGGCCTGCATCGAAGAGTGCCCCGTCGACTGCATCTACGAGGGCCAGCGGTCCTTGTACATCCACCCGGACGAGTGCGTCGACTGTGGAGCCTGCGAGCCGGTCTGCCCGGTGGAAGCGATCTTCTACGAGGACGACACCCCGGACGAGTGGAAGGACTACTACAAGGCGAACGTCGAGTTCTTCGACGACCTCGGGTCGCCCGGTGGTGCCTCCAAGCTCGGCCTGATCGAGCGCGACCACGCGTTCATCGCCGCGCTGCCGCCGCAGAACCAGTAACAGCGCCCCGGCACGTGCGCCGCCCCGGTCCCGTACGGCTCGCCGCCGTGCGGGACCGCGGTGTTTCCCGCCCCCGCCGGGCCGCCCGCGTGAACTCCGTACGAGAAAGCAGAGAGCCGTGTCCGCAGTCTCCTCCCGCCTCCCGGTCTTCCCCTGGGACAAGCTGGCGCCCTACAAGTCGACGGCCGAGGCCCACCCGGACGGGATCGTGGACCTGTCCGTCGGCACGCCCGTCGACCCGGTGCCCGAGCTGATCCGGGAGGCGCTCGTCGCGGCGGCCGACAGCCCCGGCTATCCGACGGTGTGGGGGACCGCCGCGCTGCGCGACGCGCTCACCGGCTGGGTGGAGCGGCGGCTCGGCGCGGTCTCGGTCGCCCACGAGAACGTGCTGCCCGTCGTCGGCTCCAAGGAGCTGGTGGCCTGGCTGCCGACCCAGCTCGGCCTGGGCCCCGGCGACAAGGTCGCCTACCCGCGCCTCGCCTACCCGACGTACGAGGTCGGCGCCCGGCTCTGCGGCGCCGAGCCGGTGGCCTACGACGACCCGACCGAACTCGACCCGGCCGGCCTGAAGCTCCTCTGGCTCAACTCCCCGTCCAACCCGACCGGCCGCGTCCTCGCCAAGGACGAGCTGGTCCGCATCGTCGCTTGGGCGCGCGAGCACGGTGTACTGGTCTTCAGCGACGAGTGCTACCTGGAGCTGGGCTGGGAAGCGGAGCCGGTATCCGTGCTCCACCCGGACGTTTGCGGTGGTACGTACGAGGGCATCGTCGCCGTCCACTCCCTGTCGAAGAGGTCCAACCTCGCGGGCTACCGCGCGGCGTTCATCGCGGGCGACGCGGCCGTGCTGAGCGAGCTGCTGCTGATCCGCAAGCACGGCGGCATGATGACGCCCGCGCCCGTCCAGGCCGCGACCGTCGCCGCGCTCGGCGACGACACCCACGTCGCCGAACAGCGCGCCCGGTACGCGGACCGGCGCGCCGCCCTGCGCACGGCCCTGGAGGCCCACGGCTTCCGCATCGAGCACAGCGAGGCGAGCCTCTACCTCTGGGCCACCCGCGACGAACCCTGCTGGGACACCGTGGCGTACCTGGCGGAGCTGGGCATCCTGGTCGCGCCCGGCGACTTCTACGGACCGGCCGGCGACCGCTTCGTCCGCGTGGCGTTCACGGCCACGGACGAGCGCGTGGCGGCGGCGGTCAAGCGCCTCGGCTGACCGACGGCGTACGTGAGGGGCCCCCAGAAGCACGTGCTTCC
>NZ_JBMNDO010000186.1:0-10779 GCF_052542855.1 Streptomyces sp. SAS_281 | reverse complement strand
CCCCCCCCCCCCCCCCCCCCCCCCCCCCCCCCCCCCCCCCCCCCCCCCCCCCCCCCCCCCCCCCCCCCCCCCCCCCCCCCCCCCCCCCCCCCCCCCCGCTTCCGTATGGACGGCGATAGGGTCGCGGGGTGCTCGATACGACCCCCCTGATCATCGCCGTGGACCGATTCGCCGACCGGCTGCGCGCCGCCCCGCAGAGCAGGCTGCAGCGGGGAGCGGCGGCCCGGGGCCTCGCCGTCGCGCGTGAGCTGTCGGCGCGTGCCCAGCGCGCCGAGGAGCCCGGCCGGGAGCCCCGGGTGATGCCGGACGCCGGGGTGTTCGCCGTCGGCGACCAGCTCGCCGTAGCCGGCCGCGACCTGGCCGTGGCACTGGAAACGGCCCCGTCCGATGAGCTGGACGAGGCCGTGCGATATGTCGGGGAAGCGGCCGCGCGGGCTTTCGAGTAAGGCGCGCGGCACAGGGGGGAGGGCCTGCCTCCCGGGGGCCGGGGACCGGCGTCGGCGCGTGCTCAGAAGCTCGCTATGACGCGGTCGGCGAGTATGTACACGTTCTCCTTGCCGCACGAGAACGTCAGCGCGTACGCCCCCGAGACGCCGGAGCCGCCCAGCAGCACCGGGTGCTCGCCCGCACGCAGCGACTCGGCCAGGCGCTCGGCCGTCTCGCGGTGGCCGGGGGTCATACAGAGCGTCGTACCGTCGGCGAACACGTACACGTCGAGCGTGCCGAGCGGTCCCGGGCGCACGTCGGACAGCTCCGTACGGCTGTCCGCCAGCTCCTCCAGGCGGTTCACCGTGCGCTCGTGGTCGGTGACGACGGGAGTCTGTACGGGGACGAAGTCGGGGTGCGAGGGGTGGCGGCGGCGGGCCGCGGCCAGCTCGGGGGAGTCCTCCGCGAACTCCGTCTCAGGCAGCTCCGCCAGCCCGGTCAGCTCGTCGAGGGCGTCGGCCGCTTCGAGGTCCATCGCGTCCAGGCCGGCGAAATCGCTCTGGCGGGGCATGAAGAACGGGGCGTCCTCGCCGAGACCGGCCAGCCCGCCCAGCAGGGACGGGGCGTCGGCTGCGTCGCGCGCCTCCTGCGAGGCCCAGAACGCGCGGGCCTCGGCGAGCTCCCGCTCGCGCTCCTCGGCCAGCGCCTCGCTGACGGCCGCGCGTATTTCTTCGGCCGAGGTGGTGTCGTTGCGGGTCTGTGGGGGTACAGCGGCTGTACGGGCGTACCCGTCGGCCAGCTCCTTCCGGAGCGCCGAGACCTGCCTGCGCAGCCCGTGAGCGGCGTGCAGAGCGGCGGCTCCCACGGCCGTGGCGGCGGCGGTGGTCAGCAACAGGGCAATAGGCATGGCGCTCACTGACATACTCCCGGTTTCAATCGATCCCCCGACTTCCTACATCAGCTTGTGCCCTGGCGGCACCATGTGTCAGTGCATTACGTCACGAAATGGACAGGACTTTGGGCCCGGTGTAATCCACTGCTGTAGGTGTGACCTGCGCAAACGACTCTCCCCCAGGACATAGATCACATCCTGGGGGAGATTCGGTCACGGTCGGGGCTCGGTGGCCCGCGAGGGCCCGAAACCCGCCCTGATCAGCTCAGACGCTCGATGACCATGGCCATGCCCTGGCCGCCGCCGACGCACATGGTCTCCAGACCGAACTGCTTGTCGTGGAACTGGAGGCTGTTGATCAGCGTGCCGGTGATCCGCGCGCCGGTCATGCCGAAGGGGTGGCCGACGGCGATGGCGCCACCGTTGACGTTGACCTTCTCCAGCGGCAGGCCGAGGTCGCGGTAGGACGGGATGACCTGGGCGGCGAACGCCTCGTTGATCTCGGCGAGGTCGATGTCGCCGACGGTCAGACCGGCCCGCTTCAGCGCCTGCTTGCTGGCCTCGACGGGGCCGTAGCCCATGATCTCGGGGGAGAGGCCGGAGACGCCGGTGGAGACGATCCGGGCGAGCGGGGTCAGGCCCAGCTCGCGCGCCTTGGTGTCGGACATGATCACGAGCGCCGCGGCGCCGTCGTTGAGCGGGCAGCAGTTGCCCGCCGTGACCAGGCCGTCCGGGCGGAAGACCGGCTTCAGGCCCTGGACGCCCTCCAGCGTGACGCCCGCGCGCGGGCCGTCGTCCTTGGCGACGACGGTGCCGTCCGGCGTGGTCACCGGGGTGATCTCGCGCTCCCAGAACCCGTTCTTCAGGGCCTCCTCGGCGAGGTTCTGCGACCGCACGCCGAACTCGTCCATGTCCTGACGCGTCACGCCCTTGAGCCGGGCCAGGTTCTCCGCGGTCTGGCCCATCGAGATGTAGGCGTCCGGGACCAGGCCGTCCTCGCGCGGGTCGTGCCAGCTCGCACCGGCCTCCTCGGCGCGGGCGGCGGTACGCGCCTCGGCCTCCGCGAAGAGCGGGTTGTGCGTGTCCGGCAGGCTGTCCGAGTTGCCCTTGGCGAAGCGGGACACCATCTCGACACCGGCCGAGATGAAGACGTCGCCCTCGCCGGCCTTGATGGCGTGCAGGGCCATGCGGCTGGTCTGCAGGGAGGACGAGCAGTAGCGGGTGACCGTGCAGCCGGGAAGGTGGTCCATCCCCATCTGCACGGCGATGATGCGGCCCAGGTTGTTGCCCTGTTCGCCGCCGGGCAGACCGCAGCCCAGCATCAGGTCGTCGATGTCCTTCGGGTCCAGCTCGGGGACCTTGGCCAGCGCGGTCTGGATGATCGTCGCGGTCAGGTCGTCCGCGCGCAGGTCCTTGAGCGAACCCTTGAAGGCCCGGCCGATGGGCGAACGGGCGGCAGAGACGATCACGGCTTCGGGCATCACGCGGCTCCATGAGGGCTGAGGGCGGACAGGCTGCCTGAGGGATCGGCAGACCCGGCGGTACGGCACGACTGCTCTGGAAATTACCCGGACGTAGCGCCCGGGTCACCCGACCCGGCATGTGATGCGGGCCTCTTTTCTAAGCGAGCGCTCAGTCAATGGCCCCCGGCCGGGGCGCCCGCTCAGTCGACCGTCCCCGTCCGGGGCGCCCGCTCAGTCAACCGTCCCCTTCCCGGGCCGCCCGCTCGGCCGGCGGACCCACGCGAGCCTCGGCGAGCCGTCCGCGTCCGTGTCCGGCCGGTGGTCGAGGCGCGTCGAGCCCCCGGGCTCCGAGTGCGGGTGCGGGTGCGGCTCCGTGGCCGCGGGCAGGCGCCGCCGCCTGCGGTGCTTGAGCAGGGCCCAGGGCGCCCGGGCCCCCGTGACCTCCGTACCGGCCTCCTTGGCCGCCTGGGAGGCCGCCTTGGCCACCGGCAGCATGTCCTCGCGCCGGGCGCCGTCCAGCCGGTCCGACTCCGGCCACAGGCCGAGCGCCGCGCACAGGGTCGGCAGCACCGCCATGGACGCGGTCGCGTACCCCTCGGCCGACGGGTGGTAGTTGTCCGGGCCGAACAGCTCCCGCGGATTCTCCTCGAACTCCGGGCCCAGCAGGTCGCCCAGCGACACCGTGCGCCCGCCCTGCTCCACCGCGCCGATCGTCTGCGCCGCCGCCAGCTGCCGGCTCACCCGCCGGGCCAGCCAGCGCAGCGGCTGGTACACCGGCTCGATCGTGCCCAGATCCGGACAGGTCCCGACCACGACCTCCGCCCCGGCCGTCCGCAGCCTGCGCACCGCCGTCGTCAGACAGCGCACCGACTGCGTGGCGGGCATCCGGTGCGTCACGTCGTTCGCCCCGATCATGATCACGCACACGTCCGGCGTCCGCGCCGGGTCCGCGAGCAGCAGCGAGACCTGCCGCTCCAGATCGTCCGACCGGGCTCCCGGCAACGCGACGTTGCGCAGGTCCACCGGCCGTTCGGACACCGCCGCGAGCCCCGACGCCAGCAGCGCCCCCGGGGTCTGCCCGGCCCGCCGCACGCCCTGTCCGGCCGCCGTGGAGTCCCCGAGCAGCCCGAGCCGCAAGGGCTCCGCCGGGCCCGTGAACGCCACTCCGTACCGCCCGTCCGCGCTCGGCGGCACCGGGGCGATGCCGCCGCCCACCTGCCGCTTCGCCAGCTGGACCTCCGCCAGCAGGACGCCCACCGCCGCGGCGCCCAGCAGCCCGATGCTGCCCCCGCCGTAGGCCGCGCCCGCCGCGATCCGCCGTGCCACTCTCGCCGTCGACACAGTCCGGTCCACCTCCTCGTCCCACGTACCGCAGTAGAGCCGTACACAGAGCTACCTGCCCGCTACCGGACGTTGTTCAATCGCGCCGCCCAATCCCGTGCCCGTACGCATACGCTTGCCGGACCATCTCGGAGACCCCGGAGTACACGGTGCGATACCACGATTCGATGATCAGTCTCGTAGGCAATA
Source organism: Streptomyces sp. SAS_281 (assembly GCF_052542855.1). NCBI lineage: Bacteria > Bacillati > Actinomycetota > Actinomycetes > Kitasatosporales > Streptomycetaceae > Streptomyces > Streptomyces sp. SAS_281. The sequence goes on along the minus strand of NZ_JBMNDO010000186.1, from coordinate 6,468 downwards.
CCCCGCTGGTGAGGCTGCGCAGTGTCACGGCCGGCATCCAGGCGACGGTCCTGGCCAAGGTCGAGTACTTCAACCCCGGCGGGTCGGTCAAGGACCGCATCGCCCTGCGCATGATCGAGGCCGCCGAACAGAGCGGCGAGCTGAAGCCCGGCGGCACGATCGTCGAACCGACGAGCGGCAACACGGGCGTCGGTCTGGCGATCGTCGCGCAGCAGAAGGGGTACAAGTGCGTCTTCGTCTGCCCGGACAAGGTGTCCACGGACAAGATCAACGTTCTGCGCGCCTACGGTGCCGAGGTCGTCGTCTGCCCCACAGCGGTCGACCCCGAGCACCCCGACTCGTACTACAACGTCTCCGACCGGCTGGTCCGTGAGACGCCGGGCGCCTGGAAGCCCGACCAGTACTCCAATCCGAACAACCCGCGCTCGCACTACGAGACCACCGGTCCCGAGCTGTGGGAGCAGACGGAGGGGAAGATCACCCACTTCGTGGCGGGCGTCGGGACCGGCGGCACGATCAGCGGCACCGGCCGCTATCTGAAGGAGGCCAGCGGCGGCAGGGTCCAGGTCGTCGGCGCCGACCCGGAGGGCTCGGTCTACTCGGGCGGGTCCGGCCGGCCCTACCTCGTGGAGGGCGTCGGCGAGGACTTCTGGCCCTCCGCGTACGACCGCGAGGTCACCGACGAGATCGTCGCCGTGTCGGACAAGGACTCCTTCCAGATGACCCGCCGGCTCGCCAAGGAGGAGGGGCTGCTCGTCGGCGGCTCCTGCGGCATGGCGGTCGTGGGCGCGCTGGAGGTGGCGAAGCGGCTCGGGCCCGAGGACGTGGTCGTCGTCCTGCTCCCGGACAGCGGGCGCGGCTACCTGTCGAAGATCTTCAACGACGAGTGGATGGCGGACTACGGCTTCCTGGAGGACACCGGCCCCTCGGCGCGGGTCGCGGACGTCCTGAACCACAAGGCGGGGCCGATCCCCACCCTCGTCCACATGCACCCGGAGGAGACGGTCGGCGAGGCGATCGACGTGCTGCGCGAGTACGGCGTCTCGCAGATGCCGATCGTGAAGCCGGGCGCGGGCCACCCGGACGTGATGGCCGCCGAGGTCATCGGCTCGGTCGTGGAGCGCGAGCTGCTGAACGCCCTGTTCGCCCAGCGCGCCTCGCTCAGCGACCCGCTGGAGAAGCACATGTCGCCGCCGCTGCCGCAGGTGGGCTCCGGCGAACCGGTCGAGGACCTGATGGCGGTGCTCGGCGGCACCGGTGCGGCGGACGCGGCGATCGTGCTGGTGGAGGGCAAGCCGAAGGGCGTCGTCAGCCGCCAGGACCTGCTGGCGTACCTGGCGAAGGACGCCCCGGCCGGCGCGAAGTAGCCGGCTGGGCGCGCACTTCGCGGAAACGGTACGTGCGCGTCACGTGGCCGCAGCACCCGCTTAACACGGCTCGGGCACATTGGTGGATGTCGGCAGGGAGACCCGCCGGCACCGGAACGGCGACAACGGACTACGGAGCGGCTCCCGGACCTCCACCGTCGCCCGGACGCGCCACCCGGTCCTGACCCGGGCCGCGTCCCTCGCGGGGACCGCCGTCGTCCCGCCCCCTGGGAAACCGGGGGTGCGGCGGTCCCCGCGACTACCGTTCTACGCGCGCGGCTCGGGCGCGCTTCCGTCTGTTCTATACGTGCGGCTCGGGCGCGCTTCCGTCTGTTCTACGCGCGCGGCTCGGGCGCGCTTCCGTCTGTTCCATACGTGCGGCTCGGGCGCGCTTCCGTCTTGTTGTACGCGTGCAGCTCGGGTGTGCTCCCGTCCGCCGCCCAGCTCGCCAGCAGGGCGATGCGCTCGGCGGTCTCCGAACCCGGCTCCGGGGTGTAGACGACCAGCGAGAGATCCGGATCGCCGGGCACCGCCAGCGTCTCGTACGGCAGTGTCAGCGCGCCCACCACGGGGTGGACCATCCGCTTCACCCCGTACGTCTTCGCCTTCACCTGGTGGTCCGCCCACAGCCGGCGGAAGTCCTCGCTCTTCAGCGACAGCTCACCCACCAGCGCCGCGAGCTCCTTGTCGTCCGGGTGCAGCCCCGCGTCCAGCCGCAGATGCGCGACCGTCTCCGCCGCCACCGCAGGCCAGTCCGGATACAGCTCGCGCGCCCCCGGAGCCAGGAACGCCTGGCGCGGCATGTTCCGCTCCGCGGGCGGCATCCCGGAGAAGCCGGAGAGGGCGTCCCCCAGCGCGTTCCACGCCAGCACGTCCATCCGGCGGCCCAGCACGAAGGCGGGCGCCCGGTCGAACATGTCGAGCAGCAGCCGCAGCCCCGGGCGCACCCGGCGTACCGAAGGGTTCGCCGCCTTGCGGGCCTTGGGACGCGCCACCGTCCGCAGGTACGCGTGCTCCGTTCCGTCGAGGCGGAGCACCCGGGCTATCGCGTCGAGCACCGCGTCCGAGACGCTGGGCCCGCGCCCCTGCTCCAGCCGGATGTAGTAGTCGACGCTCACCCCGGCGAGCTGCGCCACCTCCTCGCGCCGCAGCCCCGGAACCCGTCTGCGGCCGTACGAGTTGAGCCCCACGTCCTCGGGGCTGATGCGGGCACGCCGTGAGCGCAGGAAGTCTCCGAGTTCGCCGTCCATGGCCCCGATCGTAGGAGAACGGCTTCCGTCCAGCCTGGTACTGGCAGACCCAGGAACAACGCATCCCTGGGTGGGCGGCGCTCCCCGGAGGAGGGTGAAGCCCGAGCCGGAACACCGGCCGCGACACCGACCAGGGAGCACCCCATGCCGTACGAGACCCTCGCCGACCGCACCGCCGTCATCACCGGAGCCGCCAGTGGCATGGGCGCGGCGACCGCCCGGCTGCTCGCCGCGCAGGGTGTACGGGTGGCACTGCTGGCCCGCCGCGCGGGCCGGCTGGAGGAGCTGGCCGCGAAGATCACCGCGGACGGCGGTCAGGCCCTCGCCGTCGCCGCAGACGTCACCGACCAGGCGTCCGTGGACGCGGCGGCGGACCGGGTGCACGCCGCATTCGGCCGGGTGGACCTGGTCGTCAACGCGGCCGGGGTGATGCTGCCGAACCCCGTGGAGGCGGGGCGCGCGGACGAGTGGCAGCGGATGCTCGACACCAATGTGACCGGTGCGCTGCGCGTCATCCGGGCCTTCACCGCGGACCTGGTCGCGGCCGCCGCCGACGGCCGCACCGCCGACCTGGTCAACATCTCCTCGATCGGCGCGCACATCACGTTCCCCGACTACGCGGTCTACGGCGCCACCAAGGCCGCGCTCACCCATCTGTCGGCCTCGCTGCGCACCGAACTCGGGCCGCGCGACGTCCGCGTCACCAACATCGAGCCGGGACTCACCGAATCGGAGCTGGCCGGGCACGTCGACAACGCGGAGCTGAGCGGGCAGCTGGACGGCATGTTCGAGGCGCTGGGCGGGCTCTCGTCCGACGAGATCGCCGACCTCATCGCGTACACCACGAGCCGCGCCCGCCACGTCAACCTGCGCCAGCTGGTCGTGCTGCCGACCCGTCAGGCGTGAGGCCCGGTCCTCCCGTCGGTTCTCCCGGCGGTGTGAGGTTCGGTCCTCCCGTCGGTCCTCCCGGCGGTGTGAGGTTCGGTCCTCCCGCCGGGGCCTCCCGGGGGCCTGAGGCTCAGGCCTCCCAGTCGGAGGCCGTCCGCCCCTCCTCGCGGCCCCGGAACAGCCGCCTGCCGTGGCCGGCCTGGAACGCGTTGACGCCGACGATCCCGAGCCAGGCCACGACGAGCCCGCCGATGCCCGCCTGCGCGGCGCCGATCGCGGACAGCGGGACGGCCAGGACCAGGGAGACCACGCCGAAGCCGTAGCGCTCGCCGAAGTTCCCCGGCGGCCGGTCAAGGGTCCGCGCGCCCCGCGCGACGGCGGTCCGCTCCTCGGCGAGGTGCCGCCGGACCCTGCGGTCGAGCGTGGCGTCGAGCCGCTGCTCCACCTTCTCCAGGAACGATTCCACGAGCGCGGAGTCGTAGTCGGCCCCCAGCTCACTGCGGGCCTGCAAAGTCGCCTTGAGCTCCCTGTCGAGCTCGATGTCGGGTGCGTCCATGGTCCCCACGGTACGGAGCGGAGGCGGCCGGGGCAGTGGGGCTAGCCCCCCGGTTCCGGGGCCGTCCGTGCATTCGTGAAAGTCGTCCGTAACATCCGCGGGCGCCCGGGCGTGTAACTGGTGAGAGGCAGTGACAGAGGCAGCAACAGGCGCAGTACTCGGGCAGGACGAGAAGACGGACGGGGGGCCATGACGGCAGGCAGTGAGGATGTGGAGGTGTTCGACGCGTTCTACGCGGCGACCGCCAAACGCCTGGTCGCCACGGTGTACGCGATGACGGGCGATCTGGGGGAGGCGGAGGACGCGGTGCAGGAGGCGTATGTGCGGGCCTGGCAGCGGTGGGACAAGGTGTCCGCCACCGGCGACCCGCTCCCGTGGGTGCGGACCGTGGCGGTGCGGCTGTCGATCAGCACCTGGCGCCGGACGCGCGGCAGACTGCGGGCGCACTTCCGGCACGGGGCGCCCGCCGACGTGCCCGGGCTCTCCGAGGACCGGGTGGCGCTGATGGGCGCGCTGGAGGAGCTGAACAGGGACCAGCGGCAGGCGGTGGTGCTGCACCACATGCTCGGCCTGCCCGTGGAGGAGGTGGCCCGGGAGACGGGGGCGTCGAACGGCGCGGTACGGACCCGGCTGCACCGGGCCCGCAGGATCCTCGGCGAAAGGCTCGCCGACACCCCGGCCGGGACGGGGCGCCAGGTGACAGCACGGAATGCGGCGGAGCGGAGTGCGGCGGAGCGGAAGGGGCGGGTGCGGCATGGCTGAGGTCGAGGACCTGATCGAGGACGTCGCCATACGGCTGCCCGGCGCCGACGACATCCGTGCCCGGGGGCAGCGGCGGCGCACCCGCGCCCGTGCGGTCCGGGGAGGTGCCGCGGGCGCGCTCGTCCTGGCGGCGGCCGGAGCGTGGGGCCTGCTCCTCCCGGCGGACGGCCCCGAGGCCCGGCAGACGGTCACCACCACGACGGCCAACCCCTTCCGGACGGCGGACGGGGAGGTCATGATGCGCCAGGCCGACGAGCTCCCGGGGTACGCGACCTGGCACTGGAAGGAGACCACGAGCCTCCCGAAGGGCACCGGACCGATCAGCGACGCCCTGCCCCAGGTGGGGCTCGACGGTGCCTGCCCCGCCTCCTTCGTCCCGGCGGACGAGCCGGACCGGAAGGGGTACTCCCTGCTCTACACGGGCAGCGGCCACGCCCTGGCCCAGCACCGGATCACCGAGTACGACGACACCGCGACCGCCCGGTCCCAGGTGACGGCCCTGCGCGGGGCGATGGAGCGGTGCGGGCTGCACTCCGCGTCGCAGACCGCGGGGGAGAGGGAGGAGGGCACCGCGGTGTGGTCCGGCACGGTGGACGACGGCCGGACGCTCCGGGTCACCGTCCGGCGGTGGGAGTCCTGGGTGTCGGTCGAGGAGGTGCTGCACGGCACGCCCGCCGGCTGACCGGCCCGGCTGCATATGGACATGCAGACACCTTGCTGGCTGAATGGATTCGTCGGCGCCGGGCCGCGGCGCGGCGGATCTACCGAGGGGACAGGATGAGCGGGAGCAGCCCGGCCGCGCGGTTGCAGGAGCTGTTCGAGGGGCGCCGGCTCACGCCCACGCAGCGGCGCATCGCGCACTCGATGGTGCGCAGGGCCGGAGACGCCCCGTTCCTCTCCAGCGTCGAACTGGCCGAGCTGGCCGGGGTCAGCCAGCCCTCCGTCACCCGGTTCGCCGTCGCGCTCGGATTCGACGGCTACCCCGCGCTGCGCAAGCACCTGCGCGAGGTCGCCCCGGCCGGGGCGGAGGCGGGCGAGGGCGGCGAGACGTACAACGAGTACCAGCAGGCGGTGCTCGGGGAGATCGAGAACCTGCGCCACCTGGCCGAGCTCCTCGCCGACCCGGGGCCCGTCGAGCGGGCGGGCCGGCTGCTCGCCGCGTCCCGTCCGCTGCCGGTGCTCGGGCTGCGGGCGGCGTCCTCGCAGGCGCGCGGGTTCGGGTACTTCGCGGCGAAGGTGCACCCGGACGTGCGGGTGCTCGACGAGGGCGGCAGCATGCTGCACGACCGGATCGACGCCGCCCGGCGGGCCGGGGCGACGGCGCTGATCTGCTTCGCCCTGCCCCGCCACCCGCGCGAGGTCGTGGACGCCCTCGCGTACGCGCGCGGCCGGGGGCTCACCGTGGTGTCGGCGGCCGACTCCGCGTTCGCGCCGGTGGCCCGCCACAGCGACCTGCTCATCCCGGCCGCCGTCGGCACCGGCCTCGCCTTCGACACCGCCTGCGCCCCGATGCTGCTGGGCCGGGTCCTCCTGGAGGCCATGTGCGACGCCCTGCCCGACGCCCAGGCCCGCCTGGAGGAGTTCGACGCGGGGGCGGCGGCGCGGGGGCTGTTCGTGGAGTAGCGCGTGGGGGGGGGGGGGGGGG
>NZ_JBMNDO010000185.1:0-10837 GCF_052542855.1 Streptomyces sp. SAS_281 | reverse complement strand
CTTGACGTTGACGATCTGGTAGGTGCCGGTTCCCGAAGGCGTCAGACGCCATTGCTGGTTGGTCTTGCCCGCGCCGCACGTCCACTGCACGACCTGGACGCCGCCGGCCGTCGAGCCGGCCGGGACGTCGACACAGAGTCCGCTGTCGACGCCGACGAGGGTGTAGATGCCGCTGCCCGCGGACTCGAGGGTGAACTGCTGCCAGGGGGAGTCGGCCGTACAGCCCCACTGCTGGAGCTTGGTGCCGTCGGTCCGGGCAGCACCGGGCACATCGACGCACTTGCCGGACTTCTTCACCACCAGCTGATAGGTGCTTCCGGTCACGGGCAGCGTCGCGGCCTCGGCCGGAGTCGCTCCGGTCGTCGACACGGCCACCCCACCGGCCACCACCGCCGCAGCGGAAGCCAGAACAACCAATCGGTTGCGGCGGCGGGAGTGCCGGGCTCTGAGGGGCGCGCCCTGTTCAGCGGCAGACCTCGGGGATGGGGCGAGAGTCATGGGTCGCTCTTCCTTTCCTTCGCTGCTGACGGGCTCGTACGCGCCTGATGGCGAGGGACCGCCTGAGCCCGGCCAGGGGGGGTGTGTGCTGCCGAGGGAGCACCGCAGCGGAGAGGTAGACGCGGTGAACCGATGCGGATAACAAAAAATGAAGAAACGCGAGCCATGTGATGCCGGTCACACATCTGCCGGCCTGTCAGGAGCCGTGCCAGAGCCGTCTTTACAGGTAGGCACCCTCGTGTCAGGATCGCCAACCTGCAAAGACAGGTGTTCGAGCGTGGCTCGCATACCACGAGGTCACCGACCGGAACGCGCCGCCGCAGCACCTCGCGGGGCGAAGGAGGCACCCTCCGCATGGATCTTGGCCCCCCTCTCGAACCTGCGGACCGCACCTCTGTGGCCGATGCCGGGCCCGGCGGAACCTCTCCGCACGACACGGCCCTGGTACGGGCGGCACAAGAGGGCGACAGGGCCGCGCTCGAGGAACTGCTCGCCAGGTGCCTGCCGCTGCTCCACCGGATCGTCGGACGGGCGCTCGACAGCCGCAGCGACACTGATGACGTGGTGCAGGAAGCCATGCTGCGGATCGTGCGAGGGCTACCCGGGCTCCGTGAACCGGAACGCTTCCGATCGTGGATCGTGGCCATCGCCTACCGGCAGGTCCAGCAGCATCGACGGGGCCGCCCGCATGACCTTTCGCCCCGGCAGCAGGTCCAGGAATGGGACACTCCCGCGGCGGACTTCGCCGAACGGAGCGTCGCCGAAGTGGTCATGTCCGACCAGCGCCACGAAGCGCTGCGTGCCACGTGCTGGCTTGAACCCGCCGACCGTCATCTGCTCGCCCTGTGGTGGGAGGAGACCGCCGGCACGCTGAGCCGCGGCGAACTTGCCGCGGCGCTGAAACTCTCCCGCGCCCACACCGCGGTCCGCGTCCAGCGCATGAAGGAGCAACTGCGCACGTCCCGCCTTCTCGTCCGCGCACTCGCTTCCCCTTCACGCTGCCAGGGACTGACCAGAGCTGCTCAGGGCTGGGACGGCGAGCCGGGTTCCCTGTGGCGCAAACGGCTGAGCCGGCACGTCCGCGACTGCCCCGCGTGCGGAGCCCTGGGCAAGGGGCTCATCCCGCCGGAACACCTGCTGCCCGGAATCGCCTTCCCAGCCGTCCCGGCCGTCCTGCTGGCCGGGATCGGACCGCTGGTGGACTCCGTCTCCGCGGCGGGAGCCAAAGCCGGAATCGGCGTACTCCTCGACCGCTTCACCGATGCGGCCCGACGCCTTCGCCCCAGGACGGCTCTCGTCGCCGCGATCGGCTCGGCGATGCTGCTCGGTGGTCTCGCCCTTCTCGTCCGGCCGGAGCCGGCACCGGACGACGCCCCGCGCGCCGTACCTACCGTGGCAGCCACCAGGCCCGTCACACCGACGGCCACGTCCCCGACCGCTTCCGCGTCCGCGTCCCCCGGGTCCGGCAAGGACGCCGTGGCGACCATTCTGCATGTCGCACCCGATGGCTCCGACGCGGAAGGCGACGGCAGCCTCACTCACCCGTACGCCTCCCTGGGCAAGGCGGTCGGCCTCGTCCGTGCGGGCCAGACCATTGCCCTGCGCGGCGGCACCTACCGGCCGACCGAGCCGGTCACCATCGACACCGACGGGACCGCCCGCCGGCCGATCGTGCTGACCGCGTACCGGAACGAGCGGCCGGTAATCGACGCCTCCGCCGTCCCCGACGGGCAGTGGGCGATCAGCCAGCGCGCCGACCACTGGACGGTGCGGCATGTGGAGGTACGGGGGTCCAGCAGCCATGCCTGGGTGTGCAGCGGCTGCGCGCATGACGTCTTCAGTGGCGTGACGATGCACCACAACGCCGAGGCCGGGCTGGTCCTGCGCGGCGCCGGCACAGTGGACAACACCATCGAGGACAGCGATTTCCACCACAACCGGAACGCTGACGGCGGCGGCTCGGGGCTGGCGATCGTCTTCGGGTCCGGGGCCGGCAACACGGTCCGGCACTGCCGCACCTGGGAAAACGGAGGCGACGGCATAGACCTGGGCGGGTTCACCACCCCCACCACACTCGAAGGCAACTGGTCCTACCGGAACAGCAACGGATTCACCTTCGGAGGCGGCCGCGGCCGCGCCGCGGTGGCGCACATCGCGAGGAACAACGCCGCCTGGGACAACGAAGGTTACGGCTTCAACGACGAGGGCAACCCGGGCGCACTCACCCTGGAGCGCAACAGCGCGTACCGCAACCACATCGCCGGCTTCCGGATCACCGACGCCGCAGGCACTCTCACCGGCAACGCCGCATGGAGCAACGGACGCGAGACCGACCTCGGCCCGTCCGTCCGCTCCCTCTCCAACACCTGGGACGGTGCGGAAACATCGGTTCCGGTGACCGGGCTGCGCTCTACGGACCCACGCACCGCCGAGGGCCCGCGCCGGACGAGCGGCGCCCTGCCCGCCTCGACCTTCCTGGTGCCCCGTGACCCGGGGGCCGCGGTCGGCGCACCCATGCCGACGGCCTCGTGAGGCCCTGCGCTCCGGCCGACCCGGCGAACCGGGCGCCTCGGGGTTCGAACCGCACTGCCGTGGCCCTCGCCACGATCCCACTGCCCGGACGCGCGCCGCACGCGTGTACGTGCCGCCGGTTCGCGGCCGTGGGACCGTAGACCGCTCTGGCTCTGGTGGTTCTCGCCCGGCCGGGCCGGACCCGAGCTCGTCGGGGACCAGGCCAGAGGGCTCGGCCCGCCGTGGGCCGACCTCCGGCCGCGATCGGATGAAGGGCCGTGGGCGGTCCGGCGCGTTCGCGCGGTGCGCTGCTGTCCTGCGCCGTCACCTCTCGATCCGGGTGACTGCGCGGGGAGATCGCGCTGACGACAGCGGGCGCGATCACTCTTTCGGCTGTTCCTGGCCGTGTGCGACCACTCGTTGTCCCCGTCTCGGGGAAGATCGTTTTGGCTGGCTGACGGCCGGCCCTGATGCCGAGGAGGCAAGCATGCGGTCGATCGAAGAGCGAGTGAAGAAGGTCATCGCCGTACAGCTCGACGTCGAGGAAGAAGCGGTCACGTCCTCCAAGCACCTCGTCAATGATTTCGGAGCAGATGACCTTGCGGTGAACGAAGTCGTCGTGGGCCTGGAAACGGAGTTCCAGATGGCGCTCACCGACGAGGAGGTCGCGAAGATCATCACAGTCCAGGCGGCCATCGACTGCGTCACGCTTGTAGTAGCAGGCTGAGCGGTTCGGCGGGCCCGGCGCCTCGCTGAAGGCGCTGCGGCGCGCGGCGGAGGCAGAGCGCCGACGGGCCGCCACGCAGACGCGGCCCCCACTCGCACCAGGAGATCCGTTCTCCCGGCCGGCAGAGGCCGCGTCCGTCATCTCTCACCGGAGAGGACATGCAGCTTTCATGGGAGGAATTCCCATGAGGGCTCACCGGACGTGAAGTTCCGAGAGCAAACGGTCACGTCTTCGCCCCTGAGATACGCCAGCAGCCACTCACTGAACGTCATCTCGTGGAGAACCCAGGAATAGCTGTCGAATTCCTGCACCAGCACACGCCAGGGAGACGACGCCGCATCAGGAAGGCGGAGAAAGACCGTCTCACCCGTCATGGCGGCTGCCACCGGCATCAACTCCCCGGGCTTGGCACCCACCGGACTGGGCAGGTACTCGACCATGTCCTCCTCGCGCCAGAGTTCGAGATCACCTCTGATCTCTTCCCCGAGGTTGTGCAGAAGGTGTCTTGCCGGGTGCCTCAGGTACAGCTGCCCGTTGATCGAGATCGAACCGTAGGCATCCACGATCTCCCGGAAGTCATCCGGGAAAACCATGCCGATTTCCTGTTCGAGCTCATTCCATGGAGTGGGGTCCGACCAGTTGAACTGGGGATCCCCCAGCAAAGCCGAGATCTCCGCAAGCGTGGACAACTCAGATCCCTTCTGGCATGTCGAGCCGAATCCGCCCTTCCCGTGGCTTCGCGTATGCACCTTGGCGCCCCACGCGACAGCGGCGGTGATAATACCCAGCACTGCGAAACGGGAGTCAGCCGGCAGGCGACCAGGAGAAACCGGACACACACAGGGATTTTGCGGCCAGTGGCCGCACAGATGTCGTCCGCGCCCGGACCTGGGCGGGGGCTTTTGCTGACTGGCCGCGATCAGTCACCCGGCGCCACCGGGACTCGGGCCCCTCGGGCACTCTGACTGCTCAGCACTGTGGCACGGTCACAGGCACCAGTTTCCCGTCGCCAAGGTGGAGCCATCCTCTGCCTGGCGTGATCGGCCTTCCCACGATGGAGCCACTGACCTTGACGCCGATCAGATCGCCCGCGTATCTGGCCTGCGGAGACAGAAGCAGTCCACGATGAGCCTTCCTGGCTCGTCGTGACCAGCGGAAGCCGCTCCCGAGTTCCTTCTCGTCCCCGCCGAGAACCAATGCAGTCCCGTCCGCGAAACCCTGTTGAAGCATCGCCTCCAACAGACGTCTGGCGCCACACTCCTCCAGGCGATCCGCATCGTCCATCACGACGACGACCGGTTCCTCGCAGGACGCTTCCGCCAAGACAGCTGCGAGCTCGTCATGCCGCACGTCCTCCTGGTCGAAACAGGCAAGGACTCCGTTTCGGGAGGCCAGCTCTCGCAATGGAGACGGCTTCGGTGCAACCAACACGACGCGTGCACCGGCTCCGAGGAGCGAACAGGCGATGGTGGCCAATGTCGTGGATCGTCCCGAACCAGCCGGGCCGGCCACGGTGAAGGCCGGAACAGTCCCACGGGACAGATCGGGCCCGTAGGGGGCCAGAACGTCTCCCCCGACGCCGACGAGCGCCCACAGTTTGGAGGCCGTCGGGTCACGCAACGACCATGCCTTGTCAAAGCTGATCTGTTGAGGCAAGTCCTCGCAACGTCTCTCCACTTCCAGCGCGTCGTGGGCTGCTTCCCACAGGCCCAGGAGCAGCACATGGTCTTCCAGCATCGGGTTGATCGCGTGGGAGAAAGCGACGATTGCCTCGCGGCTGGGCAACTCGTCGTGGGTATACCAGCGAATCCAGGAGCTGGCCGGGATCCCCGTCTGGTTCTCCAGGTCTGTGAAGGACCACTTGCGCTTGACGCGTTGCTCGTCGAGGCGCCGGTGCAATGTGATCAGTTCAAGGCGCGCTGGAGAGTACTCAACCTCGAACTCTCTGCTCTTCGTGCCGTAGAAGGTCGCGTTGGCGGGCCGCTGTTCCTCTGCGGCGTCAGCCAGCTTGGAGAAGCCAGGACTGCGGCGGACGACCCCCAGGAAGACTCTCAGTGCATCCTTGTCATCCCAGAGCGCTTGCGCCGCGTTGATGATCAGGCCCTTCAAAGACTCCTGCGCGTAGTTGAACTCCGCGGCTCGGTTTGCGTCCGCGCGTGAGCCCTTCCCGCCGGATTCTCCTCGCTCTTCCTCAACGCTGGGTTCCGTCGCCTCCTGGTCCGGCGGGTCCTGGTCGAGTTCGCACTCGGCGCCGCCTTCAGCGTCCGCCTGTGGGCCCACTGATGCCTGAGCCACCGTCTCCGTAACAGCCTGCTTCCACAGGCTCTTGAAGCGATCGACTTCGCTGGAGACGTCGTCGCATCGGGCGACTCCGGCCAGAGCAGCAACGATGAGCTCAAGTCGGCCAAGGTCCGGGAGGTCAGGCCGTTGAAAGGCGTTGAGGACCGACTGATGGTTCACGATCCAGTAGTCCTGTGCGTCCCGTCCAATGTGGTTTCTTATCGTTCGAGCCGAAGGAAACCCGGCTTCGAACCTCAAGGAGTGGAGCTCATCGTTCAGCTTCTTCAAGCACGGATGCCCATCCAGGTCCGGCTTCTTCCACGGTTGGGCAACTGCCATCGCTTCCCCCCTCAGTCACGCGCTGTCAAAAGGTGTCCAGCAACTCACTTCTGGCTCCCCACGCTTGGCCGTAAGCACGCGTCAGTCATTGTTCCGTCCCGGCTTTCGCTGGCCGGTTCCGTCACGCCTTGTTCTGGATCTGTCAGGCGCTCCTGTGTCGGTCCCACGGTGGTTCCCGAACCCGTTGGCCCCACAGAGAGAAGGTTCTGGTGGACCAGATCAACCGACGCCTCGTAGCTCTCCTGACAATCGGTGTCCTCATCGCAGTCCTGTCACTTCTGGCACCCGAAGTCGGGGCTTCCCTATCCGGTGCCGCAACGGTGGTGGCTCTGCTCTCTCAGGTCACGCGTGGTAAGTAGCGTCACGGCGGCGCCCAAGCGGCCACCCTGGCGATGAAGCGGTGTCGTAAGCGGCCGGTCGGTCGCAATGGGGCCGACACCGAGTGGAAGGCTTGCGGCTGGTGGAGCAGCCGCAAGCCGGACGCACGAAGCCCCTCACCGCCGGTTATTACGTCACGCAGTCGCAACGGTGATGCATCTCCAACGACGGTCAGTCATCCGAGACGTCCCCCTCCGTATCGCCTGTCTCCTCGGCCGGTGGAGCGAGGAATAGCGTGCAGAGCCTGTCGAGGATCCAGGTCCCACTGTTCAGAGTCGTACCGTCAATCGTCACCGGATGCACGAGCATCGGGGTGGCGGCGAAGACGGCGAGAGCCGCTTCCTGCACTCCGATGACCGGGGCGAGTCGCTCGTGGAGCCGGAGAAGCTGCGCCGCTCCCCGCGCGAGGATCTTGCCCTCGTAGTGCCACTCCGGAGAATCCTCCCGCTCCTCCGCGAGGACGCCGAGGCCGGCGGCGACGAGGTACGGGTCCCAGGCGTCGGGGTGAGAGTTCAGCCAGGCGACCGTGGCCGCCAGCTGGTCGCCCTCGCCCGCTGGGACGGGATCCGCGGTTCTCGGAGCGACCAGGGGTTCCGGCAGTGCGTCCCTGAGCTGTGGGAGACCCGTCTCCATCGGGTCGCTGTCGAGGAGGTTGTAGAACAGTGCCCGCGTCATGGCTGCCGGCCCTTGTCCCGTGATCGCGGTGAAGGGCTTGAGCTCCCAGCCGGGGTCGGCGGTTGCCCGCTGCGCGTCGGTCTCGAACCGGTTGACGGCGTGCGTGGTCATGTGAGCGCGTGGAGCCCGGGGGTTCTTCTGTGCGGCCTCCGCCGCCGCACGGGTAGCGCGCCAGACGAGGTTGTAGATCTCACCGAGCGGCCTGTGCTCGGCCACCTTGTAAGCGGCTTCGGAGAGCCGGGCAGCGTGGTTCTCGGGTACAGCGGGCAGGTTGAGGTCGTCGAGTCGGTTGGTGAAGTAGCGGAGAGCCTCCTCTGCGATGAGCTCCCGGGCGACGACCAGCAAATCCTCTTGACGGCCTTCATTCATCCCGGCGGGCGACAGAGCGGCGGCGAGATGAGCGTCAAGCTCCTCGACGGCCTTGCCCGCGCTTGAGCCGTGAGGTGCGTAGTAGTGGGCGGCCAGCGGGTAAAAGCTGCCTGCCAGTTGAGGCGTGTCGATGGCGTCCAGATCGCCCTCGGCCTCGCGCAGGGCTTCTTCGAAGGTCGCCGGTTGCCAGACGAACGCGGTCGCGGGGCTGGAGGCATGGATTCTGAGGAGGTCGGCCCGGATCAACGTGCCGAGGAGCGGGCCGATCTTTCCGCTGTCCGGATGGAGCGGGTCCGGCCAAGAGCCCACCGCGGTGATGGGAGAAGTCGACGGGGCGTAACGCAGTAGGGCCAGCGCACCGACCATCTCCCGTACTCCCGAGGCCGGTACTCCCCCGTTCGAGGGGAAGACGGCGGCATACTCTTCAGCGATGGCGTCCCGCTGGAGCCGCGTCCAGCGTGCGTGGACGGACTCGACGGCGTTCCGCTCCTCGGCCTTGGCCCTGGCGGCTTCACGCTTGGCCTTCCGCGCCGGCTCGATGATGACGCGCACGGCAGAGGTCAGCGACTCGTTGCAGTCGGCGCAAGCGGGGTCGTGCCCGTCGCAGACCTGCTGAAAGGCGGCTCGGGAAGTCAGGCTCAGCGGGCCTCCGCACTGCGGGCATACTCTTCCGGCCACCACGGCTCGGACACCGGCCGCGGCAACGGCATAGATCTGGTGACCCCAGCCGGCGGTGTCGATGTCCTTGGCCTTTTCGCACCAGACCGGAGTGCCGAGCTCGGGCGCGAAACCGGCGAGCGCCCAATACCGCTCCCCGATCGCCACCAGTTCCGCGTCGGCTCCGTCAAGGGGGACAATCTCGGGGACGAGCTCGGCAAGATCATCGACAGCCGGTCGGGGCCTGGGAACGTCACTCACACCCCGCACCCTATGACCACCGCCAGTATGCCGGTGTTCCCGGCACCCAGCAGCCGGCGTCAAAACGCGCCGGTCTCCGCTTCGGGTCGGGGCAGCTCATCCAGATCGAGGGTGAAGATGCGACCGTCGGCCAGGTCGATGGGAAGTTTGCCGGCGCCGTACTTGTGTGTGTGCGCCGCGAAGTAGCCGGTTCCGGTTGGCTGGGTGTGGACGACGGCCTCCGCGGCGTACGGATCCACCACCAGGTAGGCGGGGATGCCCTAGCGGCCGTACTTGGCGGTGCAGTCGTCGTAGTCCTTGCGGGCGGAGGAGACGGACACCACCTCCGCGATCAGCAAGACGTCCTCGAAGCTGTAGCGCTTGCCCCGCTTCTCCGCGTCTTCCCGCAGGATCGCGAGGTCGGGGGCAGAATTCTGGTCGGCCGGGAAGTCGATGTGCACGTCGGAGGTCACCTTCGCGTGACGTCCCAGTGCGAGCGTGTCGATCTGCAGCGAACGAATCGTGCTGGAGTGCTCCAGGCTCTGCGGTGTCATGATCACCTTCCCGTCGGCACCGAAGAAGACCGTGTATCCCTCGGGGAACTCGGTGTGCATGATCGCCTCGACGCTCATCAGCGGCTCCTTCCAGTCGCCTCCCAGAATACGGTCGACACAGGTGTCAGCAGCGGGCGCCAACGACGGCCTCGGGACATCTGAGTCAAGTACCGATGCAGGCCGGGCGGACGGAGCCCCCCCACCCCTCGACCTCGCCGGAGTGAAGGACGTGACCGGCGATGGAACTCGATCCTCCCCGCCCACCCGCCGGTCGCGGGTCTGAACGCTACGGAGGACGTATCACGAGGCGCGGGCGCCTGGGGAGAGCCGCGGGATCATGGATGCGGCTACAACTGCACGCTGCTGCCCGAGACGCCGGGTCAAGAATGTGACGCCCCGGAGCTACCAGCAGTGGCCGCTCGTTCCGCCACACCGACGAGAGGCCAGCGCCACATGCGCGCACAGCTCCTGCGGGTGCGGTTTCGCAGGACAGAACGTTTCTCTGACCTGCGGATGGTGGGGCGGGTGGGACTCGAACCCACGGCCGACGGATTATGAGTCCTTTTCGGATCTTCCGATCGGTTCCAGATCTTGCCTTGATCTTCCCATAATCGCAGGTCAGAACACCGATGCCCTCCGACTACCTCCGCCGGCTTCCTGATCCTTCCGGGTCCTTCCGTCCACTGCGAGTCCACTACGGGCCCACTCATGCCCGTCCTCACGCACCGCAGACAGAGCGCGCTCAGTCATCCGCGCAGGTCGCGGTCATCGCGTGGGAGGGGATTTGAACTCTGGCGCAGCGGAGTGTCCTACCGGCGCAGCGGACTCCCGCCCCCTGTGCCCGGGGGTAGAGCAGAGCGACTTCTTGCAGGTCAGCCGCTGTTTTCCAGCGTAGCGCGGATCTCTCCGTTCACGCCGCCTCCGTACGCCCGAACTCGGAGAACGGCAGCACGTCGGCAATCGCAGTCACAGGGACGGTCGCCTTGGGCGGCCGGACGGCCAGGTCGTAGCCGCCGCCGGGCGCTGCGCCGGGCTTGTGCTGCTTCTCGATTCCCGTGCGGATGGTGCGTACGGGCCCGCCCTTCTCGAACCAGCCCTCCGGGTAGAGGCGTTGGACGTGGGTGAGCCAGTGGCGGCCTCGGCGTTCGGGCATCTCGTGCAGGTCGCGCCAGCCGGGGTGGGTGTGGTCGTGGGCGTCTTCGACAGCTTCGTCCGTACGGCGGCGGTCGGGGCCTTCCCAGGAGCAGCCGAGGCAGGCCCCTCGGTGGAGGTAGGGCCAGGTCTCGCCGGAGCCGTCAGGAGCTGGCTGTCCCCAGGAGCGGACGAGGGTGGTGGGCTGGTGGTCGGAGGTGGGCTCGGGTGGGGTGCGCCGGGTGAAGCCGGGGTGGCCGTAGTCGATGCGCCAGACCGGGCGGCAGTCTGCGGTCTTGTCCCAGAACTGGGGCAGGTAGGTGGTGTGACGCGCGACGGCGCCGAGTATGGGCGGGGTGCTCATGGTGTGGCTTTCGGAGTGGGGGGGGGGGGGGGGGGGGGGGGGGGGGGGGGGGGGGGGGGGGGGGGGGGGGGGGGGGGGGGGGGGGGGGGGGGGGGGGGGGGGGGGGGGGGGGGG
>NZ_JBMNDO010000184.1:0-11046 GCF_052542855.1 Streptomyces sp. SAS_281 | reverse complement strand
CCCCCCCCCCCCCCCCCCCCCCCCCCCCCCCCCCCCCCCCCCCCCCCCCCCCCCCCCCCCCCCCCCCCCCCCCCCCCCCCCCCCCCCCCCCCCCGCGCCGCACCACCGATCCGCCGTAACCGTCTTCCCGGGGGGAACCGCACCATGTCCACGCCTCGCGCGCAGCTGTCCGACGCCCGGCTCTACCTGTGCACGGACGCGCGCAGGCGCCAGGGCGACCTGCCCGACTTCCTCGACGCGGTCCTCGCCGGCGGGGTGGACATCGTCCAGCTCCGCGACAAGGGCATGGAGGCCGGGGAGGAGCTCGACCACCTCGCGGTCCTCGCGGACGCCTGCAAGCGGCACGGCAAGCTCCTCGCCGTCAACGACCGGGCGGACGTGGCCCACGCCATCGGCTCCGACGTCCTCCACCTCGGCCAGGGCGACCTGCCGGTGCCGGCGGCCCGCGCGATCATCGGCACCGAGCCGGTCATCGGCCGCTCCACGCACGCCGAGGCCGAGGTCGACGCCGCCGTCACCGAGCCCGGCGTGGACTACTTCTGCACCGGCCCCTGCTGGCCCACCCCGACCAAGCCCGGCCGCCACGCGCCCGGTCTGGACCTCGTCCGCCACGCCGCCTCGCTCGCCCCCGCCCGGCCCTGGTTCGCCATCGGGGGCATCGACGCGGACAACCTCGACCAGGTGCTGGACGCCGGGGCCCGCCGGATCGTCGTCGTGCGGGCCCTGACCGAGGCGTCCGACCCGGGCGCGGCCGCCGCTGAGCTGGCACGACGGGTCCGCGAGCGCGCCGGAGCCTGACGGGGCGGCCGCGCCCGGAGCGGCGGCCCCGGCAGGCCTGGGACGGATCTGTCCGAAGGATGGACAAGAATCAGTCAATTCCGGCAAATGACCCCGGTTCGGTTGGGGGCCCGCCCCGCCCTGGTTAACCTGCCCGTATGGCCCTTGGCACACCTTCCACCAGAACGGATCACGCGCGCACCGTGCGTGAGATGCTCGCGACCGGCGCGACCTCGTACTCGTTCGAGTTCTGGGCGCCCAAGACCGAGAAGGGCGAGCGCAACCTGTGGAACGCGCTGCGCCGGGTCGAGGCCGTCGCGCCGAGCTTCGTCTCGGTGACGTACGGCGCCGGCGGCTCCACCCGCGCCGGCACGGTGAAGGCCACCCAGGACATCGCCGCCGAGTCCACGCTCACCCCGGTCGCCCACCTCACGGCCGTCGACCACTCGGTCGCCGAACTGCGCAACATGGTGGGCCAGTTCGCGGACGCCGGGATCCGGAACATCCTCGCCCTGCGCGGCGATCCGCCGGGCGACCCGATGGGCCCCTGGGTCGAGCACCCGCAGGGTGTGCGCTACGCGGCGGACCTGGTCCGGCTGATCAAGGAGGCCGGCGACTTCTGCGTGGGCGTCGCGGCGTTCCCCGAGCGGCACCCGCGCTCCGACGACTGGGACACCGACGTCCGGCACTTCGTGGACAAGTGCCGCGCGGGCGCCGACTACGCGATCACCCAGATGTTCTTCGACCCCGAGGCGTATCTCCGGATGCGTGACCGGGTGGTCGCCGCCGGTTGCGACACTCCGATCATCCCCGAGGTCATGCCGGTCACCAACGTCCGCCAGCTGGAGCGGCTTTCCCAGCTCAGCGACGCGGCGCTGCCCGACGACCTGAAAGAGCGCATCCTCGCTGCCAAGGACGACGCAGCCGCTGTACGCTCCATTGGCATCGACTTCGCAACGCGGTTCAGCGCGAAGCTGCTCTCCGAGGGTGTGCCCGGACTGCACTTCATCACGCTGAACAACTCGACTGCGACGCTCGAGATCTACGAGAATCTCGGACTGCACAAGCAGTCGTGACCGGCCGTACCCGCCACCACCCGGGGCGGTGGCCGTAGAAGGGGGCGGGCATGGGCTGGACGGTCCTCTACATCGCGTTCGGTGTCGTCGCGCTGTGGCTGCTCGGCGAGGTACTGCTGCAGTACAAGGCGCGGCTGCGCTGGCGCCTCCTCGCCTTCACCGGCTTCCTCGGCGTGGTGATCGGCGTCCTGATGCCGTCCGTGCCCGTCATCGCCCTCGGCGCGGTCGCCTTCGCCACCGGCCAGACCTATGTCACGCTCTCGTTCCGCAAGGGCTTCTCCACCGGCTGGGCCATCGGCGGCAAACCCGGCGAGAGCCGCCGCCGGCGCGGCGGCGGGGACCGCAAGCCCACGCTGGAGGTCTCGGGCCTGGAGATGGAGTACGAGGGCGGCGCCCCCGACGTCCCGGCCGCCCCGCCGTCCGCCCCCGCCGCCGTCTACGCGACCGAGCCGATGCCCGAGGACACCGGCCAGTACGGCGTCTACAGCGACTCCGTGCCGCCCCGCCCGGCCCAGGAGCCCCAGGCCGCGCCCAGCCACGACGCGTACGACCCCTACGGCTACCCGGCGCACCAGCCCCAGGGCCAGGACACCTATGCCGGGGCCGGACAGTACGACTACGGCACCGACGCGCAGAGCTACGCCGCCTACTCCGACCCGTACATCGGCACCACCGCGAGCACCCCGCAGTACGACACGTACGACGGCTACGGGAACTACGGCGGCCAGCAGCAGTACGCCGACCCGTACGCGCAGGGCGGCTCCTACGGCTCGGAGACCCCGCCGGGCGGCGTCTGGGTGCCGCAGCAGCGCGAGGGCGAGCAGTACCCCCAGCAGCCCGCCGCCCCGGCCTCGTACCCGAACGGCTACGACACCGGTCACAACGAGCAGTACCGCTACTGACGGTCCCGGCCGCCGGTCCCCGCCCCGCTCACTGCGAGCCGCGGAAGCCCTCCCCCTCCACCACGGTCCCCGCGACGAGCGCCCCGGACATGCCCGCGTGCGCGAGCCCGCCGCCCGGATGGGACCAGCCGCCGGCCAGCAACAGGCCCGGCAACCGGGTCCGGTTGGCCGGGTGCAGGAACGCGCCGCCGGCACCGCCCAGCGCCGGCGGCGGCACGGCACCGCCCTCGGCGCCCGTGTCCGCGGCCGTCTCGGCGGGCGTCCGCACCCGCGTCCGCAGCACCCGCTCCCGCAGGTCCGGCACCGCCGCGCCCGCCGCCTCGGTCAGCGTCTTCGCGAACCGGGCCCGCACCGCCTCGTCCGTCCAGTCCACCCGGCCGTGCGGGGCCACCGTCGCCACCAGCGTCACCGCCTCGTGCTCCGCGTCGGGGCGGGTCGACGGATCGTCGGGGCGCAGCACGGTCACCGTGGGGTGCGCGGCGATCCGGCCCCCGAACACCGCCTCGCGCTCGGCCGCCCCGTCGGCCGGGTGCACCACGGTCCGGTGCGCGGCGTCCGCGGGCCGGCCGCCGCGCAGCGACAGCATCACCACGAACCGGCCGCTCGCCCCCGCACCGTCCGCACGCACCGTCACATCGCCGTCCGCCCACAGCTCCTGACCCGGCACCAGACCGGGCCACGGCCGGGCGCCGAGCACCACGTGGGCGGCCTCCGCGACCGTCCCGTCCGCCAGCTCCACGCCTGCCGCGCGGCCGTCCTTCTCCACGACCCGGGCCACCTCGGCGCCGAAGACGAACTCCACCTTCCGGGCCAGGCACCGCTCGTACACCGCCCGGGCCAGCTCCCGCATGCCGCCGCTCACGTACCAGGTGCCGAATGTCTCCTCCATGTACGGCAGGAGGGCCGCGCTCGCCGGGGCGCGCGAGGGGTCCAGGCCGTACGCGAGGGCGTAACCGTCGAGGAGGGCCGCCAGCCGGGGGTCGGCCAGCTCCCAGGCGCCGATCTCCGCCACCGTCCCGGCCCGCCGCGCCGGGCGCAGCAGCCGCCGGTGCTCCCGGGCCGGATACGGGTCGCGGCCCAGCACCTGCCAGTCGGGGCGCAGCGGCTCCTCCAGGAGCGGCCGCCGTGAGCGGTCCCAGGCGTCCCTGGCCCGGTCGAGGAACGCCCCCCACCTCGCGCCCGCCCCGCCGCCGAGCGCGCTGTCCAGGGCGGCTGCGGTCCCGGCGCGCGAGGCGTTCGGGAGGGACACGGAGGTGCCGTCCGCGAAGAGGTGCCGGCTCGCCGGGTCCACCTGGGCCAGCGTGACGCACCGCTCCAGCGGCTCCTTGCCGGTCTTCACGAACAGGTCGCGGTAGACCGCGGGGAGGTGGAGCAGCCCGGGGCCCGTGTCGAACGTGAAGCCCTCGTCGGCGTACTGCCCGAGCGAGCCGCCGTAGGTCCGCGACCGCTCGTACACCGTCACCCGGTGGCCTGCCACGGCCAGCCGGGCCGCCGCCGCCATCGCGCCCATCCCGGCGCCGATCACCGCAATTCGTGCCATGCAGGCGACCTTAACGGCCGCCACCGACAGGCCCGCCGTCAGCCCCAGGGAGGGTTGGGCGAGGGGAGGACGGGCTGCTGCCCCCGGCGCTTCTCCGCACGGCGCTCGGCCCTGCGGCGCCAGAACCGGCGGATGCGGGAGGCCAGGAAGACCACGATCGCGAGGCCCACGACGAGGAACGTCCCGGCGAGGGTGGCGGCGATCCACGGATGGAATATCGCGAAGGTGACGACCCCCGCGACGCCCAGGTCCTCGACGGCGCTCAGCGCGATGTTGCTGAACGGCTCGGGTGAGGTGTTGACCGCCATCCGCGTCCCGGCCTTCACCAGATGGCTCACCAGGGCGGTCGAGCCCCCGATGGCACCGGCCGCGATCTCCGGGAGCGAACCGCTCTCGCCCGCCAGCAGCGCCGCGACCACCGCGCCCGCCACCGGCCTGACGACCGTGTGCACCGCGTCCCACGCGGTGTCGACGTACGGGACCTTGTCGGCCACCGCCTCGAAGAGGAAGAGGACCGCGACGACGACGAGCACGTCCGTGCGCTGGAGCGAGGCGGGCACCTCGTCGCTGACACCGGTCGCGCCGAATATGCCGAGCAGGAGGACCACCGCGTACGCGTTGATCCCGCTCGCCCAGCCGCTTGTGAACACCAGAGGGAGTACCGACACGCACGCGATCGTAGCCAGCGGGTCCCGCATTCCGGCAGGGCGCGTGGAACCCGGCTCTGAGTACCCGTACTCAGAGCGCGGGATGAGTAGCCGCACGGATGGGCCGTGACCTGCCGGAACGGCAGAGTGGGTGACCACGGAAGGGGCGCCGCCCCGCCACCGCCGGCACGGGGCGGCGGGGCGGGGCGGCACCTCCCTTCCGAACGGGGGTGCGCGACGGAGGACTTCGGGACCACGCGGTCACGGGGGACGGTCCTCCGGCAGCACGGAAGGCGCCGGTCGGGCGGGCTCGGGGGGACGGGCCTCGCGCGACCGGCGCCTTCGTGCGTACGAGTGGGAGCGCCTGCCCTCAGTGTCCGCTGACGCGGCCGCGCAGCAGCAGGGACAGCGCCGAGTGCACGTCGTCGATCGAGCGCTCCGGCTGGAACGCCTGCCAGTCCAGCGCCGCCACCAGCACCATCCCGACGAGCGCCGCCGCCGTCAGCGGCACGTCGATCTCCTCGCTCAGCTCGCCGCGCGTCACGCCTTCCGCGATGACGCCCTCCACCACGGCGACCGCCTCACGGCGCACCACCAGCAGCGTGGACTGCCAGGCGCGGTTGGTGCGCCACAGCTCGGCCACGTACAGCTGGGTGAAGGCCGGGTAGCGGTCGATGAAGACCAGACCGGCCCGGATCATGGCGTCCAGCGCCTCGACCCGGCTGCCGCCGCGTGCGCCGGTCTCCTCGGCCGCCGCGCGCAGCGAGGAGGTGAGCAGCCCGACGCCGTGGCGCAGCAGCTCCTCGAAGAGCTCGGTCTTGCTCTTGAAGTTGTAGTAGACCGTGCCCTTGGCGACCCCGGCCCGGTCGGCGATCTCGTCCACCGTGGTCGCCGAGAAGCCCTTCTCGGCGATGAGGGTGACGGCGGCTTCGTAGAGCTTCTGCCGGGTGGCCTGGCGGCGCGCGCTGCTACTGCTTTCCATGGACCTGATTCTCACAGGTCCCGGCACGGTCACAGGCTCAGCTCCGGGTGCAGCCGCTCCAGTGTCCACATCTGCTTGCGGCGGGCCGACAGGGCGGTCAGCGCGAGCGCCCCGGCGGTGAAGGCGGCGAGCACCGCGCAGCCCTGCCAGACCGGGCCGAGCCCGCCGCCCGTGATGAGCCGGCGCAGCCCCTCCACGACGTAGCTCATCGGCAGGTACGGGTGGATCGCGTTGAAGAAGCCCGGACTGGTCTGTACGGGGTAGGTGCCGCCGGCCGAGGTCAGCTGGAGCATCAGCAGCGCGAGGACGAGGATGCGCCCGGCCGCGCCGAAGCAGGCGTTCAGCCACTGCACGATCGCCGCGAAGCAGCAGGTGACCAACGCCAGGAAGCCGAGCGTTCCGGCGGTGTGCGCCATGTCCAGGCCGGGGCCCCAGTGCAGCACGGACATCAGCGCGGCCGTCTGGAGCAGCCCGACCCCGGCCACCGGCAGCCAGCCCGCGAGGGCGATCCGCCAGGACGGGGCACCGGCGGCCAGCGCACGCCCGCCGAGCGGCTGGATCAGCATGTACGCCACCATCGCGCCGACCCAGAGGGAGAGCGGGATGAAGTAGGGCGCGAAGCCCGTGCCGTAGTTCGGGGCGGAGTGCAGCGACTGCGAGGCCAGCCGTACGGGGTCGGCCATGACCTCCGTACGGGCGTCGCGGTCCTTCTTCCCGTAGTCGGGGATCCTGCCGACGCCGTCGCCGAGCCCCTGGGCGAGCGTGGCGGATCCGTCCTTGAGGCGGACCAGCCCCTTGTCCAGGTCCGTGGCGCCCTTCTTGAGCTTGCCGACGCCCGTGTTCAGGTCGGCCGAGCCGGTCTTCGCCGTGCCGAGCCCCGTGTGCAGCCGGTCCGCGCCGGTGGCGACCTTGTGCGCGCCGGTGTTCAGCGCGTTGATCTTCTTGACCGCGGCTTCCAGGTCCTCGTCCAGGTGCGGGGAGCGCGCGGCGAGTCCCTTCGCCTGCTTCTCCAGCGTGGTCAGCCTGGTGCGGAGCTTCCTGAGGTCCCCGTTCTGGTTCTCGACCAGGGCGTTCACGTCGTCGGCCACGGCGGCGACGTCGTCCGCCGCCGTCACGGCCCGCTTCAGCGGCGGGCAGACGGTGGGGTCGGGGACCGGCTGCTCCTCGCACCGGGTGCGGTGGATCCCGGTGAGGTCGTCGGCGGCGGTGTGCGCGGCGGTGGCGGCGGTGGGCGCGGCCTTCACGAGCAGGTCCAGGTTGTCCCGTACGGTCTTCGACGCGTCTTCGACCAGCCGGGCGGTGTCGCCGATGGCCTTCCCGTTGTCCTTCAGGAACGGGCGCACATCGGCGGCGACCCCGTTGACCTTGTCGGCGAGGAGCTGGGTGCCGTCGGCGACCTGGCGCGAACCGGTCTCCAGGTCGCCCGCGCCCTTGTCCAGCTTCACGATGCCGCCGGCCAGCTTCGTGCTGCCGCTCTTCGCGTCCTTCAGCCCGTCCGCGAGGTCCTTCGAGCCCTTCTTCGCCCTGCCGATCCCCTCCCTGAGGTCGGCCGCCCCCTTGGCCGCCTCGGCCGTCCGGTCGTGCAGATCGGAGAAGCTGATGAAGATCCGGTCCAGGAACCCGCGCGAGGCGTCGGCGGACGCGGCCGTGCGGACCTCGGAGAACACCGTGCGGGATATCTGCCCGACGATGTAGTTGTTCGCGTCGTTGGTACGCACCTGGAGCGCGCCGGTCTCGGGGGAGTCACCGGCGCTGGAGGCGATGCGCGCGCTGAAGTCGGCGGGCATGCGCAGCGAGAGGTAGTACGTGCCGTCCTCGACGCCCCGGTCCGCCTCCTCGGCGCTCACCTCGTGCCAGTCGAAGGTCTTCGACTCGAGGAGCTTGCCGGTGATCTGGTCCCCGGCCGCCAGGCGCTTGCCGTCGGCGGTCGCCCCCTTGTCGTCGTTGACCAGGGCGACCGGGATGCGGTCGAGCCGGCCGTACGGGTCCCAGAAGGACCACAGGTAGAGGGCGCCGTAGAGCAGGGGGAGCAGCAGGAGCGCGGCGAGGGCGGCGCGCGGCAGCCGCCCCCTGCCGAAGCGCCTCAGCTCAAGCGCGGCCAGTCTCGGCGAACGCATCGGCCGGTTCCCCCTCGTGCGTGGTGGCTTCGGTGTCCGGGGCGGTGCCCGTGCGTACGGTGACGGCGTCCTCGGGGGCCTCGCTGCAGACGGCCAGGACGGTGGTGCCGTCGGCGGCCACGGAGCGCAGCAGCCGCCACACCTCGGCCCGCTCGGCGTCGGACAGCTTCAGGTCGGTGTCGTCCACCGCGAGCAGCCGGGGCCGGCCCATCAGCGCGAGGGCCACGGACAGCCGCAGTGCCTCGGTCCGCTCCAGATCCCGTACGGCGGTGCGCTCCGCCTTGGGCAGCGTGGCGGGATCGAGCCCGGCGGCGTCCAGGGCCGCGTCGATCCGGGCGCGCGCGGCTGCGGCCCGCTCACGGGGCCGGCGCAGCAGGGCGCGCGGGGAGCCGTCGTAGCGGCGCAGGAGCAGGGCCCGCTCGCGCAGGTGCTCGGCGACCGTGAACGCCGGGTCGAGCTCGCTGACCCCGGGCACCGGGCCGAGGGCCGCGACGCGGCGGACGGCGGCGGCCCGGCGCGGCAGGGCGAGGCCGGCGGTCGCGGCCTCGCCCTCGGTGGGGCGCATACGGCCGGTGAGGGACAGCAGAAGGCAGGTGCGGCCGGAGCCGGACGGGCCCTCGACGGCGATCAGGGAACCGGGGGCCGCGCTCAGCGTCACGCCCCGGAAGGCCCAGCCGCGCGGCCCTTCGAGCCCCAGGCCCTCGGCGGTGACGGCCGCCCCGTGCGGACTCTCCACGCACCCCACCCCTCATTTGAACTGACTGGTCAGTTCAAAAAGTAACCCGAACTCGCGATCGAAGCAAAAGCCCAGGTCAGGACCGCGTCGAGGTCGATTGTCAGTGGGGGCAGTCACGATGGATACAGACGGCCACAGAGTCGTCACCGAGACAGGAGGTTCTGTCATGGCCCACTCGTCCGCAGCCGCCGCCCCGCGACGCCGCGCAGACGGCCCTGCTCCCTCACCGACCGGCCCGGCCCGCGATGTCCACCCCGTCGTCCGGCGCACCACCGCACCGCCCGCCGCCCTCGATCTCCTCACCCAGGCCCGCGCGGGCCTGGACGAGGCAGCTGTCCTCTCCGTGCCCAACGAGCGGTACGCCACCGCACACCTCGCGGCCCTGCGCACCGCGGCCGCCGTCCTCGCCGCGCGCGCCCGCCCCGAGCCTCCGCGCCGGCGCCGGGAACCGATCCGCAGCGCCTGGGAGATCCTTCCGGAGCTGGCCCCCGAGCTGGCCGAGTGGAGCGCCCTCTTCGCCTCCGGCGCCGCCCGGCGGGCCCGCGCCGAGGCGGGCATACCCGGCGCGGCGAGCCGGCGGCAGGCCGACGATCTGCTGCGGGACGCGGCCATGTTCCTGCGCCTGGTGGAGCGGCTGCTCGTCCTCCAGCCGGTGCTGCCGAAGCCGCGCGGGGAGCGGCCCGACGCAGGGTGACCGCGGGGGCGGCGCCAGGCAATAAGGTGGGCGGTACCTGTTACCTGCGCTGTTCACGCTCCGCCCCCGGGCGGCCCGTGCCGAGGAGTCAACTGCCGTGTCGGACCCGCTGCGCCCCCGTGCCTCCCTCCGTACCGCCGTGGTCTGGGAGGTCCTGAAGGACGCCCTCGACCGCCGGGTCAAGGCGACCGGCCGGGACGCCCTGGACGTGCTGGACACCGGCGGGGGCACGGGCAACTTCGCCGTGCCCGCCGCCCGTCTCGGCCACCGGGTCACCGTGGTCGACCCCAGCCCCAACGCGCTCTTCGCGCTGGAGCGCCGCGCCGCCGAGGCCGGGGTCGCCGACCGGGTGCACGGGGTGCAGGGCGACATCCTCGGCCTGTTCGACGTGGTGGAGCGCGGGGGCTACGACGCGGTGCTCTGCCACGGCGTCCTGGAGTACGTGGACGACCCCGCCGAGGGCGTACGGCACGCGGTGGAGGCCCTCCGTCCGGCCGGGGCGCTGAGCCTGCTCGCCGCCGGTCTCGGCGGTGCCGTCCTGGCCCGCGCCCTCGCCGGCCACTTCAACGAGGCGCGGCACGCGCTGGGCGACCCGCAGGGCCGCTGGGGCGACGGGGACCCGGTGCCCCGGCGGTACACGGCCGAGCAGCTGACCGAGCTGGTCAGGGCCGCCGACGTCGAGGTGGGCGCCGTGCACGGGGTCCGGGTCTTCGCCGACCTCGTCCCCGGGGTCCTGGTGGACACCGAGCCGGGCGCGATGGAGGCCCTGCTCCGGCTGGAGGCCGCCGCCGCGGAACTGCCCGCCTTCCACTCCGTGGCCACCCAGCTGCACGTCCTGGGCACCAAGCGGGGCTGACGCCCCCTGAGGGGTACCGGCGGGAGTGCGGCTGATCAGCGACGCAGCGGCAGACGGAGTACGCACCGACAGCCCCGTTCGGCGCTCCGGCCCCGTATGATCGGGGGACACCATCCGGCATGACGGATCGGAGGTTGGGGAATCAACTCAACAACTGAGCCGTCGTGGCGGCCCGGACTGGCTGTTTCGCAATGAGGGCGGGTTTCACGGGGGCGATTCCCTGCCTATCCTGGAAGGGCCGCATACCGGCCGCCCCCCCGCGGCCGACGACGAGGAGGACTCCGTGCCGCTCTCGGAGCACGAGCAGCGAATGCTCGAGCAAATGGAGCGAGCGCTGTACGCCGAAGATCCCAAGTTCGCGACAGCGCTCGAGGGAAGCAAGCTGCGTACGTACACCCGGCGACGGGTCTACCAGGCGGTCGCTGGCTTTCTGGTGGGTATCGCGCTCCTCATGGGCGGAATGGTCGCCCGGCTGACCTGGGTCAGCGTGGTGGGCTTCCTCGTCATGCTGGGCTGCGCGGTGCTCGCGGTCACGGCATGGCGCAACGCGCCCAAGCCGGGCGAACAGCAGTCGGTGCGCACCGGTGGTGCGGGTGACCGTCGGCAGTCCCGGCAGCGCCGGTCCGTGATGAACCGGATCGAACAACGGTGGCAACGCCGCCGCGACGAGCAGGGACAGTAGCTCTCAGAACGCTTCAGCTGAAGGGGCGGCCGCGAAC